>JBFOLS010000329.1:0-3930 GCA_040830225.1 Leisingera sp. | reverse complement strand
TGATCACCGGGCTTTGACAGATAGGAGAGACCTCATGAAACTGCGTATCCTGGTTCCTGTCGATGTGGAGGAACCCCGCTCCTGGACCGGCGTTCTGCCTGAACTGCGCCAGCACGCCAAGGGGAACGAGATTGAGCTGACCGTGGCCACTGTGGTGCCTGAACTGGGCACCGTGATCGCCCAAGCTGCGCAGGCGGCGCCGTTTGCCTCGGTGCTGCCCGCGGACTTCCGGGACAAAGCCCTGGCCGTTGCCCGCAACCGCCTGGAGGAGCTGACAGACACGCAAGAGTTCGGACCCATCCAGCGCGTTACCCGCGCCGGGTCCGTTTATTCCGAGATCCTGCAAACTGCCGGGGAAACCGAGGCGGACCTCATCGTCCTGATGTCCCACCTGCCGGACCTCGGCGATTACCTGCTGGGCCCCAATGCCGCCAAGATCGTGCGCCACGCCGTATGCTCGGTGCTGGTGGTGCGCCCGAATTAACGAGACCTGACCATGCCCCTAACACCCTGCGGCCGCGCCGGCATGCGCGCTGGCCCGCTCCCGGTCGCTGTCATCATGACCGGGGGGACCATTGCCAAGAGCTACCATGCGGGTGAGGCCCGGCTGTTCAACTATGAGCTCAAGATCAGGGAGCTGATCGAAAGCCTGCGTTTGGATGACCTGCGCTTCACTTATTTTGACCTGATGCAGAAGGACTCGCTCGACATCACGGAGGCAGACCGCACCCGGATCGCCGAAACCGTGGCTGAGGCCGCCAAAACCCACGACGCGGTGCTGGTCACCCACGGCACCGACAGCATGGCCGCCAGCGGCGAGACCCTTTGCGCGGAGATGGGCAGCATTCCGGTGCCCGTCGTCTTTACCGGCGCCATGGTGCCCTATGCTGTCACCGGATCGGATGCCGTCCAGAACGTGACAGAGGCGCTGCTGGCGCTGCGGCTGCTGCCGCCCGGCGCCTACATCAGCTTTCACAACCGCATCCTGGCGCTGCCCGGGGTGCGCAAGGACTACGACACCCTGACCTTCGAGGAGGCCTGAAACATGCCCCGTTCCGAGACCGACAGCATCGGCTGCCGCGAGCTGCCCGATACCGCACTGTATGGCGTCAACACCCTGCGTGCGGTCGAGAATTTCGATATCTCGCCGCTCAGCATCAGCAGTGAACCTGCCTTTATCCGCGCACTGGCCGCCATCAAGAAAGCCGCGGCGCAAGCCAACGGTGAAATCGGCGTGCTGCAGCCTGAACAAACCAAAGCCATTACCGCTGCCTGTGATGAAATCCTCAGCGGGAAGCATCACGAGCAGTTTGTGGTGAACCTGCTGGAAGGCTCCGGCGGCACCTCGATCAACATGAACATTAATGAGGTGATCGCTAACCGGGCGCTGCAGGTGCTGGGTCATGCGGCGGGGGAGTACCAGCACCTCAGCCCCAACGACCATGTCAACACCGGCCAGTCCACCAATGACGTGGTGCCCTCGGCGGTGAAACTTGCTGTTCTGGAGAAAGCTCCGGCGCTGACTGCCGCCCTCGGCCACCTTGCGGATGCGTTTCAAGCCAAGGTCGGAGAATTCGCGGACGTGCTGAAAATCGGCCGTACCTGCATGCAGGCAGCCCAGCCGATGACCCTGGGGCAGGAGTTCGGTGGCTATGCTGCCGCGATTTCACGCGCCCGCGCCAAGATCGAGGCCGCCATGGCAGACCTGCAGGTTCTGCCGCTTGGCGGCACGGCCATCGGCACCGGCCTGGGCGCGCAACCGGGCTACCGCGAGGCTGTCTACCGCCATCTGTCTGCCAGCCTGAACCTGCCGCTGCGCCCGGCGGGCAATATGTTCGACGGCATGCAGAACGCAGACAGCTTTGCCCGCGTTTCCGCGGAACTCCGCATTGCCGCCGAGGTCATTGGGAAGATCAGCCTTGACCTGATCATCCTCTCTTCCGGCACCAAATCCGGCATCGGAGAGATCAAGCTGCCCGCGGTGCAGCCCGGTTCCTCGATCATGCCGGGCAAAGTGAACCCGGTACTGCCGATGATGATGCAGCAGGTGGCCTATGCCGTAGCGGGCAATGATGCGGCTGTGTCGCTGGCCGCACTTGGCGGGCAGCTGGAGATCAACCATTTCGAGCCGCTGATCGCGTCACGCATGTTTGACAGCCTGGATCTTTTGACCCGCGGCAGCCGGATTTTTGCCGGGAAATGCATCTCCGGCATCCGCGCGCTGGAGGAACAGGCCTTGGAAAACCTGATGGGCTCCTCCGCCCTGGCCACCGTCTTTGTGCCCCGCTTCGGATATGAAAAAGTCTCGCAAATCGTCAAGCAGGCCGAAGCGGACGGCAAGGATTTTGTCAGTGTGCTTCAGGAGATGGGCGTGCTGTCGGAAGCCGAAATAACACAAGCACTGCGTAAGGCAGCTTGCCCGCCTGCCCATGGTCAGGGCTAGAGACTGGGGGCGGCCAAACTTGCGAAGCCGGTATCGGCTGCCGAATTCTGGCAGCCGGTTCCTTGTCTGTGGCTCCTTGGAAAACTGGAGCCGGTATTGAAATGGCTGCAATCACAGCGCCGCCATGCGACTAATCGGGCATGGCAAGAATCAACTTTGAACAACTCAAGACCTTTCTGAATGTGGTGCGGCTGGGCGGCGTGCGCCGGGCGGCCCATGCCCTGAACCTCACCCAGCCTGCGGTGACCGCCCGGATCAAGAACCTTGAGGACTCACTGTCCTGCGAGCTGTTCGACCGGACGTCGGGCGGCATGAAGCTGACCAAGCGCGGCGAGCTTCTGGTGGCGCATGCCGAGAAGTTTGAGCAGTTGTCCGAGCTTGTCGAAAAGGATGTTGTCGACCCGGGCGGCATCGAGGGGCGGCTGCGCCTGGGTGTCTCGGAGACCATTGCGCAGTGCTGGCTGCCGGAGCTGGTATCGGCACTGCATGAGCGGTTTCCCAAGCTGGAGATCGAGTTCAACGTGGATATCTCGGTCAATCTGCGTGCAGGGCTGATGGACCGGGAGATTGATCTGGCAGTGCTGCTGGGGCCGGTGTCGGATTTTTCCGTCAATAACATTGATCTGCCCGGTTTTCCGCTGGCGTGGTACGCGGCTGCCAACGGCGGCGCAGAGCAGGATCCTGCAGCCTATTTGCAGCGCCCGGTTCTGACCTATGCGCGCCACACCCGCCCGCACCGGGAGCTGAAGGAAATGCTGTTCGAACGGGTCGGGCCGGATGTTTCGCTGTTCCCGTCCTCCTCGCTGTCCGCCTGTTTCCGGCTGGTGGAGGCCGATCTGGGCGTTGCCGTGCTGCCCCGGGTTCTGGGTGAAGACCTGGTGGCCGCCGGGCGCATCATCGAGTTTGATCCCGGCTGGGTGCCCAGCCCCCTGAGCTTCACGGCGTCCTACCTGGGCGAGCCCAAAAGCCATGTGACAGAAACCGCGGCGCATCTGGCCAGAGAGGTCGCAGTTGCGTTCTTTGCCCGATAAAAATTTCTGATCGAAACTGCAAAAAATATTCGATTTGATCTTATAGGTGTTTCTTGTGACCCTTTTGCCAAGCGGAGGGAAGCCTGTGAACACAACCTATCAGGATCTGAAAAACGGCAACGCAGCCGAGGTTCGTGCGGCCATCCGGGCCGGGCGGTACCAGGGCCATACAGCCGGGCTGGGCAGTGGCTTCCTGCAGGCCAACCTGGCAATCATGCCGGAACAATATGCGCTGGATTTCATGCGCTACTGCCAGCGCAACCCCAAACCTTGCCCGCTGACAGGCGTTTCGGACACTGGCAATCCGAAGATGGCCACGCTGGGTAAGGACATCGACATTCGCACCGACGTGCCCGCCTATAATGTCTATCGTGACGGCCAGCTGGCTGACACCGTCACGGACATTCAGGACCTTTGGCAGGACGACTTTGTGGCCTTTGCGCTCGGCTGCTCCTT
>JBFOLS010000328.1:0-6473 GCA_040830225.1 Leisingera sp. | reverse complement strand
GCGGACGCTGACCACCTGGAAGACCTTTTCATATGCGGCAAGGCGTGAGCGGTGCCAAGCGGCCGTTCGGCGCTAGGCTAGGTCAGATGTGTGCAGGGCGGGATGGAGGTGCCGCTGAACGCGGTTAGGGCGAAGGTCCGGAATGGGCCGAACGCAACATGCGCAGGCAGGATGGGAAACCGAAATCTACGTTGTAGAGGACCTGTGCTGGAGTGGCGCCTTACCCTCAGGGGTGCTGATTGAAAAAGGCTTCCGCAAAGGCGGTGAACGCTTGGAGGATTGGCCGTTTGAGAGCTGTACCACGATGGGCAAGAGCGATCTGATGAAGGGGGGGGCTGCCGGAAAGGGGGACCCGGGCCACCGGAGTCCCGTCATAGCAGGGGGTGTCGGGCAGATCGGTGGCCAGCAGGCCAACGCCGAATCCGTTGGCAACCATCGCCCGCAGCATTTCAATTGAGCTTGTTTCGTGGGCCACCTGCACTGGACTCCTGGCGTTCTGCAGCAGGGACAGGAAATAGCCGCGGCTGTGGGGCAGGTTCATCAGGATTACCGGTTCCTGTGCCAAGTCATCAGCGTTGACGCTGGGCTGCTGCGCGAGCCGGTGCCCCTGCGGCAGCAAGGCATAGGGCAGCGCCGCCATCAGAGGTGTGATGACAAAATCGGATGGAATGCCGAAGTCGTAAAGCAGCGCCATGTCTATCCGGCCTTCGCTGAGCCAGTCGAACAGCGTTTGCAGGTCACCTTCTAGGATACGGACTTTGGCGTCCGGGTGGTCGTCCAGGAACTGGCGCACCAGCCGTGGAGCATAGCGCGGGCCGAGGGTAGAGAACACCCCCAGGTTCAAGAATTCTGGTGTTCCGGCACCGCCGCTCAGTACCCAACGCGCTTGCTTCTCCAGTTCGCGCAGCTGGGCGACCTTGTGCCGCCCGAACGGGGTCAGCTCCATCCCGCGCCCGGGGATGCGAAGAAAGAGTTTCTGTCCGAACACCTCCTCGCAGCGGGTAATGGCCAGCGAAACCGAGGGCTGCGAGGTGTTCAGCGCGCGGCTCGCCGCGGCAGTGCTTCCGGTGTCTGCGACCGCAAGCAGGGTTTCAACCTGGCGGAAGTTCAATGGTATATTCAAACAGAAATACCCTTCATATCTATCTCGTATTTCCTACAATACCTAATCGAACGCTATCCTCCAGCAAACAATTGAAGGTGGATGCATGTTCGAAGATGACAAAACGGCAGACCGCAGGCCGCTCGAAGGAGTCCGGGTACTGGATTTCTCACGCGTTCTGGCCGGGCCTTACTGCACGGCGCTGATGGCAGATCTGGGCGCGGAAGTAATCAAGGTTGAGCCCGCTGCAGGCGATGACTACCGCCATATCGGCCCGTTCAGGGAAGGCGAAAGCCTGCTGTTCCAGTCGGTGAACCGGGGCAAAAAATCCATCGTTCTGGATCTGAAATCCGAGGACGGCGCGGCGGCGGCGCGGGCGCTGGCGGCAGAGTGCGACGTGCTGGTCGAAAACTTCCGCCCCGGCGTGATGGAGCGGTTCGGGCTGGGTGCGGAAAAACTGTGCGCGGCTTGTCCCCGGCTGATCTATATCTCGATTTCCGGCTTTGGTCAGACCGGCCCGAACCGGATGCTGCCGGCCTATGACATCATCATCCAGGCGATGAGCGGACTGATGGATATGACCGGCGCCGAGGACGGCCCGCCGATGATGGCCGGTGACGCCTTTGCCGACGTTGCGGGCGGCGTGTTCGCTGCGTTTGGGGCGATGGTCGCATTGTTCGACCGCTCGCGCAGCGGCCGCGGACGGCATGTTGATCTGGCGCTCTACGACTCGCTGGTTTCGATGATGCCGGTGGCGGCCTGCCGGTCGCTGATGGCGGGTGAAACGCCAAAGCGGACGGGCAGCAAACATGCGCTATCGGCGCCATTTGGCACTTATCCGGCCAAAGATGGCAGTTTTTCCGTAGCGGTACTGAACGACCGGCTGTTTGCCCGTTTCACGGAGGCCATTGGCGCGCCGGATCTGGCGGAGGACAAGCGCTTCTCCAGTGATGCGTTACGTTGTCAGAATGAGCCGGTCCTGGCCCGGCATATCGAAGACTGGGCCGAAGCCCGCTGTGCGCAGGACGCCGTGGCGGTTCTGACAGAGGCGGGCATTCCAGCCGCGGCCCTGAGTACCGTGCCTGAGGCCTGGGCCTCGCCTCAGGTGCAGGCGCGCGGACTGGCATCCCCGGTGAAACATCCCATTCTCGGTGAATTTTCTGTGCCGGAACAGCCTGTCCACTTTAGCGGTGCGGCAAGAGGATCCCGGCAGGCGGCCCCGATACTGGGCGCGCACACACAGGAAATTCTACAACAATTACAGGAAGGAGAGGCCAAATGATCGGCGACCTGAACAGCGAAGAACAGGCCGTCATCAGCCAGATCGAACGGTTTTCCAGCGAGGTGCTGGCACCGGCCGCCGCCGCTCTCGACGCCAAGGGGCAGTTTGCAACCCTGCACCGCCAGGCACTGGCAGAAATGGGCATCATGGGCATGAACTTGCCCGAAAGCTATGGCGGCATAGGTCTATCCGGCCCGGCTCTGTACGGCGCAGTGGAGGCTATCGCAGGCGCCTGCGGCTCCACCGCTTCGATGCTGACGGCGCACTTCCTGGCAACGGATTCGCTGCTCCTTGGCGCGGATGAGGCGCTCAAACAGCGCTTCCTGCCGGCCGCCGCAGCGGGTAAGGCACTTGGCGCCTTTGCGCTGACTGAGCCGATGGCGGGTTCCAACCCTGCTGATATGAGCAGTGCCGCCACCCGCGAAGGCGACGGCTACCGGCTGAAGGGCTCCAAATGCTTCATCTCCAATGCGGGTGATGCAGATTTTATCGTGGTCTATGCCAAGACCGACAGCGCAGTCGGCGCCCGCGGGGTCAGTGCCTTTGTGGTGGAACCGGCCAAAACCGCTGGGGTGGAGATCGGTAAACACGAGGAGACCATGGGGCTGCGCGGCGGCCATGTGTTTCCGATCTCGTTTGATTGTCATGTGCCCGTGGAAAGCCGGCTGGGCGAGGAGGGGACCGGGTTCCGAACCGCGATGAAGGTGCTGGATAACGGCCGTATCGAAGTGGCCGCGCAGGCCACTGGCATTGCGCGCGCCGCACTGGATGCGGCTGTGTCCTATGCCAAGGAACGAGAGGTCGGCGGACGGCCGATCGGCCATTTCCAGGGGCTGCAGTGGATGCTGGCCGACAGTGCCACCGAACTGGCCGCGGCGCGGGCATTGGGGCTGCAAGCCGCCCGCAAGCGGGGCACTGGTGAGCGTTATTCGTCGGAGTCTGCATTCGCCAAGCTGTTTGCCAGTGAGGCTGCGTGGCGTATTGCGGACCGGGCGCTGCAGATCCACGGAGGCTATGGCTATACCCGTGATTTTCCGATGGAACGCTACTTGCGCGACTTACGGATATTCCGGATCTATGAAGGATCATCGGAAATCCAGCGAACCATCATCGCGCGCGAAATGCTGAGTTAGCGGCTTAGGTGGGCGTCATGTCAGTTAGCGAACATTGCTTCAGCGGATTGAACTGAACAGGCCTTGTGAAGGCTGTTGCGGTAATTCGGGCGTCGGACCGAATTCTAGACAGCCTTCCAAGATCTTTTTTTGCTCTGGCGAAACTGTTTTGCTTCGCCCAGTCGGTGCGGCATTCAACAGGCGTGCTCGGCTTCGCCATCGCTCATTCTAACTAAACTACGCCACCGGAACTGCCCAGATTTGCCTGGGCCCAACGGTCTAGCTCCTGCATTACGGGCTCAAGAGACTGCCCGGTCGGCGTAAGGGAATACTCCGTGCGGGGCGGAACCTCTGCATAAACTTTACGGACGACGATTCCATGCGCTTCCAGTTCCCGTAATTTGCGGGTCAGAACTCGCTGAGACACGTCGGGGATTTGACGGCGGATTTCACCGAACCGCCGGGTGCCGCCAAGCAGGAAGTGAATGATCTGGCACTTCCACTTCCCGCCGATGATCTCGATGACGGTTTCGACCGGGCATACATGCGCGCCTGCATCTTCCTCTTTTGAATCCTTCATCTTGTCTTCGAACACCCCATTAAGCTCCCCGCTTCAGAAATGTACCCGTGGTTGCGCCGCGCTGCCAAGGCTTGCTCCCTTCACAGCGCGCCGGGTTCTGCGTCATGAACAGCCACTGTGCAGAAGCGAACTGACATCTTCAATAGTATCCAAAGTGTTCCTACTCACCGCATTGGACCATAGGTGCTAAATTTGGGCACGGCGGCTGGGCTGAAACTGTCTTGGAGCCGCCAGCCCACGACCTGCCTGGAGGCATCATGAAACTGAAATCCACTTCACCCGCCCTGGCGGCAGGAATTCTGTCCCTGTCGTTTGCAACAGGCGCTGCCGCGCTTGAAACGCCTAGGTCCACCACCGTGCTGGAGTTTGCCGACAGCAATACGCTGTTTGTAGCTGACTCCGACGGCGGAAGGATCTTTGCCTACACGCTGCCCGATGCTGCCCCGGCAGCGGAATCGCGCAGTTACAACCTGATTGGCCTGGGCGCCCGGCTGGCGGTCTCGACCGGCGCAGATCCGTACAGCATCAGCTATCACGATATCGCCGTGCATCCCGTGTCCAAGGAAACCTATTTTTCGATGTCCCTGCGCTCGGGCGACAGCAAATCGCCGATGATTGTGCGGGTGGATCAGGATGGCACCATCACGCCGCTGGATCTGACCGCAATGGAGGGCACATCGGTGGAACTGAACGGCACCCCTGATGAAAGCGTCACTTTCTGGCATGACATTCCGGCTGCCGCCTTCACCGTCACGGATCTTGATTTCGTGGATGGCACGCTGTTCGCTGCCGGACTTTCGACCGGAGAATTCGCCTCAACCCTGCGGCAGATCCCGTACCCGTTTACTGACTCCGCTTCTGCGTCCAGCATCGAAATTTACCATACCGTTCACAATCAGACTGAAACCCGGGCACCGATCCGGGCTATGAGCGTGGTCGAGCTGGATGGCGTGAAAACGGTTGTTGCCGCCTACACCTGTACGCCACTGGTCACGATCCCTTCTGGTGATTTGGCTGATGGTGCCCATGTATCCGGTAAAACCGTGGCCGAACTCGGCTATGGCAATACACCGCTTGAGGTGCTGCATTTCACCGCTCCGAATGAGGAGTTCCAGCCGGAAGAGTATGTGCTGGTCATCAACAAGGAACGCGATGCCGATCTGATCCGGGTGGCTGACCTGGCCGAGGCCAGCAAAAGCGAAGGGCTGTCGTCCCCCGAGCTTTGGGGCGACGCAGGGGTGAAAACCGCCGCACGCCCGCTGGGCGCAGTTTTGCAGGCCGATGACCAGGATGAGCAGTTTCTGGTTACGCTCAAACGCAATCTGGATACCGGCGATGTCGACCTGGTCTCCTTCCGCAAGGGCGCCTACTTCCGGCTCAGCGATTTCGTAAGCGAATACAACTTCCCCGACTATCAGTATGTGGAGGAGCAGGAGTTTTTCCGCAACTTCCAGAACATGCTGAAGGCAGACGCGGGCTACGCTGATCTGGCGAGGTAAAGTGAAGATGCTCCGCAATCTGAAAACTGCATCCCTCTGGCTGGCCGCGCTCTTTGCGGCCAGTTCAGCGGCACAGGCCTGCGAGGAAAGCGTGCCAGGTCCTGCCCAGGTAACCCAAGTCTACCCAAATGCTGATGTGCTGCCGGAAAACCTGCTGCGCTTCTATGTCTACTTCTCCGAACCGATGGCACGGGAGGGAATATGGGACTCCGTCGTGCTGCTTGATGAAAACGGCAAGGTGGTTCCGGGGGCCTTCATCGAGAACAAATTCGATCTCTGGTCGCCGGATGACAGAAGGCTGACGGTGCTGTTTGACCCGGGCCGGGTGAAGACCGGGCTGGTAGCACACAATACGCTGGGCCGGGCGCTGGAGCCGGGGAAGGCTTATACGCTGCAAATCGAGGGCAGCGCGGAAACCAGGCGTGGCTGCACGTTAACGCGCAGCTATGAGAAGACCTTCGTTGCCGCCGAAGCAGATTTCGAGGCGCCTGATTTGGCGAAGTGGCAGGTGCAGACACCTATGGCGGATTCTTCTGAACCGCTTCTGGTGACACTGAATGACCCTATGGATCACGTCTCCTTGGCCTACAGGGTGCGGGTGACCGATGAAGCTGGTGCAAGGGTCGGCGGCTCGTTGCGCCTTGGGCCGGATGAGCAGGAGTGGGTCTTCACACCCCGCCTCCCCTGGGCAAGCGCCGACTACCAGATTGAGGTGGACACTACCCTGGAAGACATCGCTGGGAACAGGCTGACCGGCTTGTTCGACCGGCCGCTGGACAGTGATGGCTACAGCCAGCCGGGAGACAAGACAGAAAGCCTCACCTTCAAGCCGCGCAGCAACTGAAGAGCTGCATGGAAAGGACTCCGGTCATGAAACTCTACTACGCACCCGGCACCT
>JBFOLS010000327.1:0-7568 GCA_040830225.1 Leisingera sp. | reverse complement strand
TTCCTTTTTGTGATTTTATTATGGAGCGGCCCAAAAAGAAACGCCCGAATTGGCTTGGGCGAATGAAGCAGTAAGCCTAAGCTCTTAAGTCAAACCCTGAGCTGCGCAGTTGCTGCGCAAGGCTGAGCAAAACCGCCGAGCGGCGGCGGAAAGCTGATGCTCGCGCCGGATACACAGCCCAACCGGTCCCAGAGTGCTGTCCGTATTCAATGGCAGTGCCGCCATGGTTCCGGCGGCCAGCTCCGGCCGCACCACGCCACGGCTGATGATCCAGACTGCCTGGTGCATCAGCACAAAGCGCCGCCCGAAAGTGGAGGAAACCGTCTCAACCGGAAACCGCGGCAGCACCAGCCCCTGTTCCAAAAACATCCTTTCGACAAAAGGCCGGATGATCGAGCCTTCGGAAGGCATCAGCACCGGGTACTCTTCAAAAGCCGAAGCCGGCACATGGGAAACTCCGGCCAAAGGGTGGTCCCGCGCCACCACCGCCACCACGCGCTCGCGGAACAAGGGGTCGAACTCCACCCCGGCCATGGTCTCCGGCGCCGGCAGCCTGCCAACAACCACATCCAGCCTGCCGCGGCGCAGCTGGTCGATCAGATACTGATTGTCTCCGGACATGATCATGAACCGGCCCGGAGCGCCGCCTGAGCGCAGCTGCGCCAAAGTATCCGGCACCAGGTCCGCAGCCACAGTCGGCAGCGCCCCTATGGCCACCTGCGGCCCCTCAGCCTCACCCAGCCCGCGCAGCAGCGCTACCCCGTCGCGGGCGAGTGCCAGGCTGCGCCCGGCGTGATCGCGGAACAGTTCTCCATAGCCGCTGAGGCGAATGCCGCGGCCGTGCTTCTCAACCAGAGGCTTGCCGCAGACCTCTTCAAGTTCCCGCAGCGCACGGGTGACCGCGGGCTGGGTCATGCCCAGCGCCTCGGCCGCCTGGGTGACGCTCATCTTGCGGGCTACTTCCACCAAGACCTCAAGATGGCGGAGTTTCAACGATGACGATAGACGCATACCGCATGGATTATGATTCAATACTTCATTAGGAATTATACAGATCATCTCCGGTATGCGATACTCCGATTCAACAAAGGGAGAGCAAAATGACGCAGGACCGCTACACGCGCGGCATGGAGGTGCGGCGCCAGGTGCTGGGCGATGCCCATGTGGACCGCGCCGAATCCGCCAAGGCCGCGCTGGACCAGCCGTTTCAGGAGCTGATCACCGAGGCTGCCTGGGGGAACGTCTGGGCTTCGGACCGGATCACCTTGCGCGAACGCTCGATGCTGACGCTGGCGCTGCTGGCAGCCACCGGAAATTTCGATGAGATCCCTATGCATATCCGGGCCACTGCCCGCACCGGGGCCAGCCAGGAAGACGTGGCAGAGGCCTTTCAGCATGTGGCTATCTATGCCGGGGTGCCCCGGGCCAACCACGCGCTGAAACTGGCCAGGCAAACCTATGCCGAGATGGAAGCCAAGGGAGGTGAAACCGCATGACCACGCCACCGAAACAAGGCGAATTCTATCAGCGTGACCGCCGCTGGCACCCGCCTGCCCTGTCAAAAGACTACAAAACCTCGGTCACCCGCTCGCCGCGGTTGCCACTGATCAGCCTGGAGAACACGCCCAGCGAGATCACCGGGCCGGTGTTCGGCCACAATGACATCGACCCCGGCGACAATGACCTGCTGAGCAATTTTGCAAACCCGGGCCAAAGCCCGATTGGCGAGCGGATTATCGTTCATGGGCGGGTGCTGGACGAAAACGCGCGGCCGGTGCCGAATACCCTGGTCGAGATCTGGCAGGCCAATGCCTCGGGCCGCTACCGGCACAAGAAGGACACCTATCTCGGTGCGCTGGATCCCAACTTCGGCGGCTGCGGCCGGACATTGACGGACGAACACGGGTACTATTTCTTCCGCACGATAAAGCCTGGCGCCTATCCCTGGCGTAACTGGGTCAACGACTGGCGGCCCGCGCATATCCACGTCTCAGTCTTTGGCAGCGGCTTTGCCCAGCGGCTGATCACCCAGCTCTATTTCGAGGGCGACCCCCTGATCGCCCGCTGCCCGATCGTGAACACCATTCCCGACTCTGACGCCGTCGACATGCTGATTGCCCGGATGGACATGAACGCCACCATCCCGCTCGACACAATCGCCTACAGGTTCGACATCGTGCTGCGCGGGCGGCGCTCGACCCTGTTCGAAAACCGGCTGGAGGGGAACTGATGGGCAAAAAGCTGGATTACTTGAAGGAAACGCCTTCACAGACCGCGGGCCCCTATGTCCATATTGGCCTCGCCCCTGGTGCGGCGGGGTTCCAGATTTACGAACAGGAGCTTGGCTGGGATATCGCCGGCCCCAACGCCAAAGGCGAACGCATCCGGGTTGAGGGTGTGGTATTGGACGGCACCGGCTCGCCTGTGAAGGATGTGCTGCTGGAGGCCTGGCAGGCCAATGCTGACGGAGTCTATGCGCATCCCGAACACGGCGGCGAGGCAGAGGACGGCTTTCGCGGCTGGGGCCGGGTCATCACCGATTTTGAGAGCGGCGAATGGGGCTTTGACACCATAAAACCCGGCGCCGCGATGGGCCGGAACGGCCAGACGATGGCCCCGCATATCAACCTGTGGATCGTGGCGCGCGGTATCAATGTCGGCCTCAATACCCGCCTCTATTTTGAGGATGAGGCAGATGCCAACGCCGCGGACCCGGTGATCAATCTGATCGAATGGGAAAGCCGCCGCCAGACCCTGATCGCCCGGCGCAGTGAGAGCGGCGGCCAGACCGTTTACCGCTTCGACATCCGCCTGCAGGGCGAAGGTGAAACCGTGTTCTTTGACATCTGAGAGGGAAAGGCCATGAGCAAACCCTGCATCATCTGCGTTGCCATCACCGGTTCGGTGCCGACCAAGGCCAACAACCCGGCGGTGCCCGTCACCATCGCCGAGCAGATCGAAAGCACCCAGGAGGCGTTTGAGGCCGGCGCCTCGATTGCCCATTGCCATGTGCGCAATGACGACCAGACGCCCACCTCGGACCCGGAGAAGTTCGCACGCCTGATGGAGGGCCTGCAAAAGCACTGCCCCGGCATGATTGTGCAACTGTCGACAGGCGGCCGCTCCGGCGCCGGGCAGGAACGCGGCGGCATGCTGCCGCTGCGGCCCGACATGGCATCGCTGTCGGTGGGGTCGAACAACTTTCCGACCCGGGTCTATGAGAATTCGCCCGATCTGGTTGACTGGCTGGCCTCGGAGATGCGCACTCATGAGATCAAACCCGAAATCGAAGCCTTTGACCTGTCGCACATCCACCAGGCGGTAAAGATGAACCGCGAGGGCCGCATTTCCGGCACCCTCTATGTGCAGTTTGTAATGGGCGTGAAGAATGCGATGCCGGTCGACAAGGATGTGTTTGATTACTACGTCAAAACCATGCAGCGGCTGGCACCGGAGGCCCAGTGGTGCGGCGCCGGTGTCGGCCCCGGGCAGATCCTGGTCAACGAATGGTCGATCGCTGCGGGCGGCCATACCCGCACCGGGCTGGAGGACAACATGCGGCTGGATCGCGAGACACTTGCGCCCTCCAATGCGGCACTGGTGAAACGGGCGGCAGAGCTGTGCGAGAAATACGAACGCCCCGTCGCAACCTGGCAGCAGGCCCGCGAAATCCTGGAGCTGCGGCCGGCCTAGGCAACGCTTGGAAGCGGCTTGCGGGACAATCATAGATTGATATATTGCGCAAAACCACAATCTATGGCGCGCAATATGTCTACTTCCTTACCCCGGCCCGAGCTGGTCATTTTTGACTGCGACGGCGTCCTGGTGGATTCCGAGCCAATCTTCCTGCGGGTCCTGCACCGTTATCTGCTTTCTGCCGGCGCTTCGCTGACCCATGGCGATTGCCTGCCCTGCTCGGGCTGGAATGAGCCTAATATTCTCGCGAATTCCGAAGACAACTGTCACAAATCCATTGCTGCAGTAGTACAGCAGCCGGCAAGACCGGACCGGAGAGCCCCCGCTGGACGGTTTCAAACTCAGCCCCTGGCAGCGTGTCACCGCGATCACCAGCGCTGACGAGTGCGCTTGGTCCACTCCTTATGCGCTGATACCTGCAGCAGCCCCGCCCGGCTGTCAGGCAGGGCCGCGCCGCCCGCATGGGACAGGCTGACGCGCACTAGCCTTCGCCGGAGAGGTCCTTCAGAATCGGGCAGTCCGGGCGGTTGTCGCCTGCGCAGCCCTTGATCAGTTCGCCCAGCGTGTCCCGCATCGCCTGCAGATCGGCAATCTTGGCTTCGATCTTGGTCAGATGCTCCTGCGCCAGCTGTTTCACGTCAGAACTGGCACGGCTGTCATCCTCATAAAGCGCCATCAGGGTACGGCAGTCCTCGATGGTGAATCCCAATGCCCTTGCCCGGCACAAAAATGCCAGCTTGTGAAGGTCGCTTTCTGCAAAACATCGGTAGCCATTGGCACTGCGGTGCGGCTTGATCAGGCCGATATCCTCGTAATAGCGGATGGTCTTGGCCGGAAGCCCTGAGCGGCTGGCCACGTCACCGATATTCATGCGCTTGCCTCCTGCTTGGTTGCCGCGCCAGGTGCTTTCCCGGCTCCTTCCTCATTTATGGCCGGTTTCAGGCGGCGCAAGCGCAGCGCGTTGGTCAGCACAAATACGCTCGACAGCGCCATGGCGCCTGCCGCCAGCGCTGGCGACAGCAGCGGACCGCCGAAAGGATAAAGCACACCCGCCGCCACAGGCACCAGCAGCACATTGTAGCCAAAGGCCCAGCCCAGGTTCTGGCGGATGTTGCGCATAGTGGCGCGGCTGACAGTCAGCGCATTGACCACACCGCGCAAGTCCCCCGAAACCAGCACCACATCGGCGGCCTCGATTGCCACATCGGTGCCGGTACCGATGGCTATGCCCGCATCCGCGGCAGCCAG
This sequence comes from Leisingera sp., assembly GCA_040830225.1. Lineage (GTDB taxonomy): Bacteria > Pseudomonadota > Alphaproteobacteria > Rhodobacterales > Rhodobacteraceae > Leisingera. Next base: position 2,624 of record JBFOLS010000327.1, on the reverse strand, counting down.
AGCTGGCGCATCGTTGATGCCGTCGCCAGTGAAGGCCAGCGCACCGAATTCACTCTGCAATTCCTGGATCGCCGTGACCTTGTCCGCTGGCAGGCATTCGGCCTTCACCGCATCAATCCCCAGCCGCGCGGCAATCGCCTGCGCCGTCGCGGAGGCATCGCCGGTGATCATGGCCACCTTCAGCCCCTGTTCATGAAACGCCTTGATCGCTGCCGGGGTGCCCGGCTTAATCGGGTCCGCCACCGCAATCACCGCCGCTGCATGGCCACCAATGGCCACAAACAGCGGCGTCTCGCCGCGTTCTGCCAGCCTCTGCCCTTCGGCTTCCAAAGCACCCAAGGCAACGCCTTCGCGCGCCATCAGGCGGGAAGCTCCAGCCAGAACCTCATGCCCTTCGACATTCGCCCGCAACCCGTAGCCTGGAATGGCCTCGAAACTGTCTGCCTTGGGCAGCCCCTTGCCTGCTGCGGCAACAATTGCCTGTGCAATCGGATGCTCCGAGGAAACCTCTGCCGCCCCCGCCAGCCTCAGCACCTCATCACGCTCGAACCCTTCCGCGCAAATCAGTTCCGTCAGCGCCGGCCGCCCCTCGGTCAGTGTGCCGGTCTTGTCGAGCGCCACCACTTTCACATCCTGCAACCGCTGCAGTGCATCGCCCTTGCGGAACAGAACGCCCATTTGTGCCGCGCGCCCGATCCCCACCATGATTGAGGTCGGCGTCGCCAGGCCCATCGCGCAGGGACAGGCAATGATCAGCACTGACACACCGGCAACCAGAGCCAGCGGCAGCGAGGGTGCCGGGCCGAATACAGACCAGGACAGCACGGTCAGCGCTGCAACAGCAATGACTGCCGGCACAAACCAAAGGGTGATCCGGTCCACCAGCCCCTGGACCGGCAGCTTGGCACCCTGGGCCTGCTCAACCATTTGGATGATCTGCGCCAGCACCGTGTCGCGCCCAACCCGGGTGGCCCGGTACTCCAGCACGCTGTTGCCGTTGACGGTGCCCGCCGCCACCTCATCGCCGCGGGACTTCGCCACCGGCACGGGCTCACCGGAAATCATGCTCTCGTCGACATAGGAGCTGCCAGAGATCACCTCGCCGTCCACAGCAATCCTCTCACCCGGACGTGAGCGGATCAGATCTCCGGCACCGATCTCTTCAATAGGCGTGTCCACTGCCTTGCCGCCACTGATCACCTGCGCTGCTTTGGGCTGCAGACCAGCCAGCTTGCGGATCGCTGCACCGGTGCGGCCCTTGGCGCGGGCCTCAAGAAAGCGGCCCGTCAGGATCAGCACCACGATCACCGCAGCAGCCTCATAGTAGACGTTGGCAGTGCCCGCAGGCAGCAATCCCGGCGCAAAGGTTGAAATAACCGAAAACCCATAGGCCGCCGCGGTTCCCAGAGCCACCAATGCATTCATATCCGGAGTGCCGCGCAGCAAGGCCGGAAACCCCTTGGCATAGAACTGTCTTCCCGGCCCCGCCAAAACCGCGGAGGCCAGGGCAAACTGCATCAAGTAGCTGTTTTGCAGCCCTATGTTGGCGGCAACCCAATGGTGCAATGCCGGGATCATATGGCTGCCCATCTCGATCAGAAACACCGGCAGCGTCAGCAGCACCGCAATCAGCACTTGCCGCCCCAGCGCGGAAATCTCATCGGCTTTGCGCTGGCTGGTCTGTGTTGCCTCATCCGCCGCTGCACCGCTTGGGCGTGCCGGATAGCCCGCTTCGGTCAATGCCCGCGCCAAATCGGCCGCCTTCGCGGTGCCGGTCAGATAGCTGACCTGCGCGGTCTCGTTTGCCAGGTTCACGCTGGCAGTCAGCACGCCCGGCACCGCCAGAAGCGCCTGTTCGGCGCGGCCCACGCAGGAGGCACAGGTCAGCCCGCTGACCGAAAAGCCGGCCTGTGATTCAGCCGCTGGATAGCCTGCAGCCTTAAGCGCGCCGGTCAACACTTGCAGTGGCACATCTGCAGCCACTTCCACCTGGCCGGTGGCATTGGCCAGGTTGACAGAGGCAGAGTTCACCCCCGCCACCGCGGCTAGCGCACGCTCGGCCCGCCCGGCACAGCCTGCACAGCTGAGACCAGTGATATGTATTGAAATCCGGGTGAGTCCTGACATGAGAAAATCCGCAAAACTGGGTCCTTTGCCTGGACATATGCAGCTTCCAGCAAGGGGAAGGTCAAGGCCTCACAGCGCCATTCCTTCCGAAAACTGGAAGCTTGCAGGCAAGCACCTGTAAGAAGGGCGCTTTTGCACATCCGGCTGTTGACGCGGACAGCCGACCAGCAGTCGCATTTGGGGCAAAGTGTTGCGGACAGGCGCTGTTAGGGTGCCGATGCAATGCTTGCACAGGCTGAACTGCAAATGTAACGCTGGGTCAGGCAAGCTCATACAGCACTGCTGCTGCAAAGAATTCACCCTGGCCCCGCATCGCGGCAGCCGGCCCCGAAGTTAGAAGACGAAGGACCAATCACATGATCAAGACCCGTGCCGCCGTTGCGGTTGCTCCCGGCAAGCCGCTGGAGATTATGGAGGTGAACCTGGAAGGCCCGAAGGCGGGCGAGGTTCTGGTGGAAATCAAGGCAACCGGCCTGTGCCATACCGACGAATTCACC
>JBFOLS010000326.1:0-14271 GCA_040830225.1 Leisingera sp. | reverse complement strand
TGGGCAACATGGGCCCGGACAGCTGGCAGTGGCACATGTATGACACCGTCAAGGGCTCGGACTGGCTGGGCGATACCGACGCGATGGAGTACCTGGCCCGGGAAGCGCCCAAGGCGGTGTACGAGCTGGAGCACTATGGCGTGCCGTTCTCGCGTACCGAGGAAGGCAAGATTTATCAGCGCCCGTTCGGCGGCCACACCACCGAATTCGGCGAAGGCCCCGCGGTGCAGCGCACCTGTGCCGCTGCCGACCGGACCGGCCACGCAATCCTGCACACGCTTTATGGCCAGTCGCTGAAGAACAACGCGGAATTCTACATCGAGTATTTCGCCATCGACCTGATCATGTCTGAGGACGGGCAGTGCCAGGGCGTTGTCTGCTGGAAGCTGGATGACGGCACCATGCATGTCTTCAACGCCAAGATGGTGGTGCTGGCGACCGGCGGCTACGGCCGCGCCTCCTTCTCCGCCACTTCGGCGCATACCTGCACCGGCGACGGCGGCGGCATGGTGGCGCGTGCCGGGCTGGCGCTGCAGGACATGGAGTTCGTGCAGTTCCACCCGACCGGCATCTACGGGTCCGGCTGCCTGATCACCGAAGGCGCGCGGGGCGAGGGCGGCTATCTGACCAACTCCGAAGGCGAACGCTTCATGGAGCGCTATGCGCCCCAGTACAAGGACCTGGCGCCGCGCGACTATGTCTCGCGCTCGATGACCATGGAAATCCGCGAAGGCCGCGGTGTGGGCGCCGAGGGCGACCATATTCACCTGAACCTCAGCCACCTGCCGGCCGAGGCGCTGGCGGAGCGGCTGCCGGGTATTTCCGAGTCGGCCAAGATCTTTGCCGGTGTGGACGTGACCAAGGAGCCGATCCCGGTTCTGCCCACCGTGCACTACAACATGGGCGGCATTCCGACCAACTACTGGGGGGAGGTGCTGAACCCGACCGCCGAGGACCCGACCGCCGTGGTGCCGGGCCTGATGGCCGTGGGCGAAGCGGGCTGCGCCTCGGTGCATGGCGCCAACCGTCTTGGCTCCAACTCGCTGATCGACTTGGTGGTCTTTGGCCGGGCCTCCGCCATCCGCGCAGGCAAGGTTGTGGACGCGGATGCGGCAAACCCGGTGCTGAATCAGGCTTCGGTCGACAAGGCATTTGACCGTTTCGACACCCTGCGCAACGCCAAGGGCGGCATCCCGACCGCGGATCTGCGGCTGGAGATGCAGAAGTGCATGCAGGCCGATGCTGCCGTGTTCCGCACCGCGGAAACCATGGCCGAAGGCGTCGAGAAGATGACCGCGATTGCCGCCAAGATGGACGATCTGGCTGTCACTGACCGCTCGCTGGTCTGGAACTCCGACCTGATGGAGACGCTGGAGCTGACCAACCTGATGCCGAACGCGCTGGCCACCATCGTAGGCGCCGAAGCGCGCAAGGAAAGCCGCGGTGCGCACGCGCATGAAGACTTCACAACCCGTGATGACGAAAACTGGCGTGTCCACACCGTCTCCCGCGTGGAAGGCAACAAGGTCGACCTCAGCTACCGCCCGGTGGTGGTCGACCCGCTGACCACCGAGGAGGAAGGCGGCATCAGCCTCAAGAAAATCGCGCCCAAGGCGCGGACGTTCTAAGGAGACAGACCATGGTTCAATTCAGCCTCCCCAAGAACTCCAAGATCACCACCGGCAAGACCTGGCCCAAGCCGGAAGGCGCCAGCAATGTGCGCAAGTTCAAGATCTACCGCTGGAACCCGGATGACGGAAAGAACCCGCAGGTCGATACCTATTTCGTCGACATGGACAGCTGCGGTCCGATGGTTCTGGACGCGCTGATCAAGATCAAGAACGAGATCGACCCGACCCTGACCTTCCGCCGCTCCTGCCGCGAGGGGATCTGCGGCTCCTGTGCGATGAACATCGACGGCATCAACACGCTGGCCTGTATCTATGGCATGGATGAGATCAAGGGCGATGTGGCGATCTATCCGCTGCCGCATATGCCGGTGGTCAAGGACTTGATCCCGGACCTGACGCATTTCTATGCCCAGCATGCTTCGATCATGCCGTGGCTGGAAACCAAGACCAACCGCCCGGCGAAAGAGTGGAAGCAGTCCATTGATGACCGCAAGAAGCTGGACGGCCTTTATGAATGCGTGATGTGCGCCAGCTGCTCGACTTCTTGCCCCAGCTACTGGTGGAACGGCGACCGCTATCTTGGGCCGGCCGCGCTGCTGCATGCCTACCGCTGGATCATCGACAGCCGCGATGAGGCCACGGGCGAGCGTTTGGACAACCTTGAGGATCCGTTCAAGCTCTACCGCTGCCACACCATCATGAACTGCGCCAAAACCTGCCCGAAGGGTCTGAACCCGGCCAAGGCGATTGCGCATATCAAGAAGATGATGGTGGAGCGCGCCGTCTGATCGCGCGGCCACTGATCCGCAAGGATCCGCCGCATTGCGGCTGCTGAAATTGCACTGCCCCCGGTTTCCTGCGAGACCGGGGGTATTGTTTTCCTGAAGCAGGCACAGGAGTTTTCATGTCACGTATTCTTCCGGCCCTTGCGGTGTTGAGCATTCTTTCAGGCTGCATGACGGCAGCGGACAATGACAGGCTGGGCGCGCAGTTGGCCGCCACCGACGCCCGCATCCCAGGCTGTGTTGATGCGGCGGGTATCACCGGTCAGTACCGGGTGCGGACCGAGTTTCTGGGCCACGGGGCCGGGGCGACGGTTCTGCGGACGGTGCAGCCGGGATCGAACGTGACTGAGGCGCAGGCCAGGCAGGCGACAACCTGCATCAATGCGTGATCCAAGCGGTTGAGCTGAACAGGCGGCGGCCCTAGGCTGCCGTTATGCAACCGCATGAATTTGCCATCCTTTTTGCGGGGCTTGCGGGCTTGGCCATGCCGCTGGGCGGGTTCCTTGCCTGGTGCGAGCATATCCGCAATCCGATGCTGCGCGACGAGGTGCTGCATGCCGTTTCGGCTTTTGGCGGCGGAGCGCTGGCCTCGGCCGTGGCGCTGGTGCTGGTCCCGGAAGCGGCGGAGGTTCTGCCGCCTATGCTGGCGGTTTTGCTGTTCGCCGCAGGCGGCGGCGTCTTCTTTGTGACCGATATGTTTCTGCAGAGACACGGAGGCAACGGGTCGTTGCTTCTGGCGATGCTGCTGGATTTCCTGCCGGAAGCGATGGCCCTGGGGGCGATGCTGGTGGCGGATGCCGCGACTGCCCGGCTTCTGGCCTTGATGATCTTTTTGCAGAACCTGCCTGAGGGGTTCGCGGCCTTTCGCGAGATCTGGCGCGGCAGCAGCCCGGCCTGGCATGTTCTTCTGGCCTTCCTGGGCCTCGCAGCACTAGGGCCGCTTTGCGCCTTAGCGGGTTTCTTCTGGCTGGCGGATGCCCATGAGGCTTTGGGTGCAATCATGATTTTTGCCGCAGGCGGGATCCTTTATCTGCTGTTTCAGGATATTGCGCCGAAAGCGCATTCCAGCCGCAGCAGCGTGCCTGCGCTAGGCGCGGTTGCCGGGTTTGCGCTTGGGCTGGCAGGGGATCTTCTGACCGGCTGAGACCGGCACGGCCCGAACGGGTTGCGGGCATAGCAAGGTATAGCTGCAATATCTGCGGTGCGGTGGCGCTGCTTGAGCAGGCTTTTGCCTGCTGTGAGTGGAAAACATCTTGAGCTGTGTTGCTAGCGCCCCTGCGGGGAGAGTTGATTGTATTTCCAGGTAGCCCGACCGGAAGATGCGCCGGGCAAGGCTGGGCAATTTGGTTGAAAGAACGGCGGCGCGGACCTAGACAGGCCGCATGATTATCCTGCTTGTCCTGGCCATAGGTGTCGTCTGCTACTTTCTGTGGCGCAGCTTGGCCATGGACCTGACCCGCAACTGCCGATGGCGCCAGGAGCGTACGCGGGCCAGATGGCGCTGCAGTTTTTGCGGTGCCATTGAGCCCGGGGAAGCGGCCCCCCGCATCTGCCGAAATCCGCAGCGCAAAGCCTGACCCGATCGCGGGGTGCTTTTGCAAAAGGCATTGGAGTGTGCGGAGTGCTGCCGTCGCCGGTGTTTCCACCGGCAGTGCTCAAAAAACACTTGAAAGACTCACCCCTATGGCCGATACGGGCGCCCAAGACGCCAACGCACGCGCCTCTGGCGAAAGGGGTCACGCCCCTACGGTTACGTAGCGACGGTAACGTCTCTGACAGAACTGAGCGGTCATATATGGCCGGGTCTTTTGGAGATGACCATGAACGCAAACGTAGCCGGGCTGACTGCCCGTCAGGGCGAAGCCGTATCCCGCACCCTGAGCTTCATTGCAGCAAACCGGTTTGACCGGCCGACGCTGGTTGTCGATGCCGAGGCAGTGGCCGCCAAGTACCGGGCGCTGGCCCGCGGGCTGGGGCGCGCGCGCATTCATTATGCGGTCAAGGCCAATCCGGCGCCCGGCATCCTGGAGCGGCTGGTTCAGGAGGGCGCCAATTTCGATGCCGCCAGCCGCGCCGAGATCGAGATGTGCCTGGCTGCGGGCGCTGCCGCCGGGCGGATCACTTTCGGCAACACCATCAAACGCCCTGCCGACATCGCCTTTGCCCACAGCATCGGCATCACCCATTTTGCCGCCGACGCCCGCGAGGAGCTGGACAAGCTGGCCGAATACGCGCCTGGCGCCAAGGTCTGTTTGCGGCTGATCGTCGAGGCCAGCGAGGCCGACTGGCCGCTCAGCCGCAAGTTCGGCTGCACGCCTGACAAAGCGCTGAAGCTGATGGACTACGCTGCAGCCCGCGGGCTGTTGGTAGAGGGACTCTCCTTCCATGTCGGCTCCCAGACCCGCGAGCCGCGGATGTGGGCCGGAACTCTGGACCAGGTCGCGCGCGTGTGGCAGCAGGCGGAGGCGGCGGGCCACCAGCTGACCCTTTTGAATATTGGCGGCGGCTTCCCGGCTTCATACGGAACGGACATGCTGCCGGCCGAAGACTATGCCAGCGCGGTGATGGAACTGGTCGCGGAGCGGTTCGGCGATGTGCCGGAAATCATGGCCGAGCCGGGCCGGGGATTGGTTGCGGAAGCCGGAGCCATTGCGGCCGAAGTTCTGCTGGTTTCGCGCAAGCATGACGATGATCTACACCGCTGGGTTTATTTGGACATCGGCATGTTCTCGGGCCTGGCCGAGACCATGGACGAGGCGATCCGCTACCGCATCACCACGGACCGGGACCATGAAACCACCGGCCCTTGCATCCTTGCAGGCCCCTCCTGCGACAGCGCCGATGTGCTTTATGAGCGCAAACCCTACCAGCTGCCGCTGGGCCTGAAAGGCGGAGACCGGGTGGTGATCCATTCCTGCGGTGCCTATACCTCGACCTACGCATCGGTCGGTTTCAATGGATTCCCGCCGCTGGACGTGGTGGTGATCTGACGGCTGCCGCAGGCCGGGGCTTGCAACCGGAGGGCAGGGCGGTCTTGATAGGGCAAAACGAACAGGAAGGTTTGCCCCATGACCAACACGCCAGCTGCTCCGGCTGATGCGGAGGCCCGTCGCGCCATCAGGCCGGTGATCTGTTATCCGAACGAGACTTTGCCGGCTCCGGACCTGCCGCTTTACATGCAAGCCCGGCAGAGCGCTGTGAAAACCGGTGAAGTTCTGGCGCCGCCGCGCGACGCCGCTTGTTTCGAGGTGCCCGCCGGGCACTTCTTCCGCATCACTTCGGTGGAGGGACCGCAAGTGGGCGACCTTAACCTCTGGAACAAGAACGATCTCAGCGAGCGGTTTTACTCGGGCAAGACCCGCGCGCTGCATGGCACCCACATCACCACCGGCGAGCGGATGTGGAGCAGCTTTCCGCATCTTCGCCCCATGGCGACAATTACAGAGGATACGCTGGGCTGGTACGGCATCGATGAATTCGGCGGTTCCGTGCATGACGTAATCGGAACACGCTGCGACCCCTATACCGGCAACCTGCTGGCAGACAGCCAGTATCATCATTGCTGCCATTCCAACCTGACCCGGGCCTTGGCGGATCATCTGGGCATCTCCACAGATGAAGCCGAACCGCATGTGCATGATGTCCTCAATGTCTTCATGTGCACCGGCTTCACCCGCGACACCGGGCAGTACTTCATGAAGGCCAGCCCGGTGCGGCCCGGGGACTTTCTGGAGTTTTTCGCCGAGATTGATCTGCTGGGAGCTCTCAGTGCCTGCCCTGGCGGGGACTGTTCAGCCGAACATTCCAGCGATGCGGCGGCTTGCTATCCGCTGAAGATCGAGGTGTTTGCCCCTGCGGAAGGTGCCTTGGCCGGCTGGAAAAGCCCGGCGCCAAACGGGTATGATCGCAGCCATGGGCGCGGTTAAGCCTGCCAAGGGTATTCCCGTTTCAGCGTGAATACCCATTTTGGCGCGGGCTCTGAAACGGCGGGCGGCTTTAGGAATTATTCCATCGGAAAAAATCCGGCATTTTCTGAACCGGCTCTATGTCGTTTGAGAAACCGGCGGCGGCAAGAATGCTGGGGCATTCTTTTCTCAAAGTGCCGGTGAAACCCTCAATCAGCCATGCAAAAGGGCAGAGGGTTGCCTCTGCCCTGAAACAAAATGAATTACGTAACGTCAGGAAAAAGCAGCTTCGAGCGCAATTTCCACCATATCCCCAAAACTGCGTTCCCGCTGATCGGAGGGCAGCGCTTCGCCGGTTCCCAGGTGGTCTGACACCGTCAGCACCGCCAGCGCCCGGCAGCCATAGCGCGCAGCCAGCGTGTAAAGCTCCGCCGCTTCCATTTCCACGCCAAGAATGCCGTGGCGCACCATCTGCTCATTCAGATCGGGGCGTTCGTCATAAAACACATCCGAGGAGTAGATGCCGCCGACATGGGCCGGCGCGCTGCGTTTGGCTGCGGCCTGGGCCGCTGCCTGCAGCAGGCCCCAATCGGCGCAAGGGGCAAAGTTCAGCTCCTTGAAAATGCCGCTGGAAGGGCTGTTCACGGTGCTGGCGGTCATCGCCAGGATCACGTCCCGGACTTTGACATTGTCCTGCATGCCGCCGCAGGAGCCAATACGGATCAGCGTCTTGGCACCGTAATCCCGGATCAGTTCATTCGCGTAAATCGACAGCGATGGCATGCCCATGCCGCTGCCCTGGATGGTCACACGGTGCCCGTTCCACGTGCCGGTGTAACCCAGCATGCCGCGCACCTCGTTGATCAGTTTCGGGTCTTCCAGATACGTCTCTGCTGCCCACTTTGCCCGGTAGGGGTCGCCCGGCATCAGGACGGTTTCCGCGATATCCCCTTTTGCGGCTCCGATATGAATGGTCATGGCTGTGCTCCGCCGGGATCAGATTTCCAGATCGGAAATATCCATGCCAGCGGTCAGCGCAGCATGCACCCAATGCGGTTTGCGGCCGCGGCCGGTCCAGGTTTCTTCGGGGTTTTGCGGATTGCGGTACTTCGGAGCAGCCTTGGTTTTCTTGGCGCCCTGGCGCGATGCATTGGCAATTTCGTCCAGCGAGAAACCGTATTTAGCGGCGGCTTCCTCGGCAGCTTTCAGAGCTTCCTGACGCTCGCGCAGTTCTGCAGCGCGCAGCGCTTCCTCCACATCACTTTGCAGCTGAAGCAGGTCTTTTCTCGACATTGTTGAAAGATCGACGGCCATTTTGCTCTCCACATAAAAAATGACATACCGGAAAGGCCGGTATGTCACTATTTATGGCGCAAACGCCAGACGCGATTCAGCATCTTTTTTGGAATTCGCGGAAAATTGCGCAGGAAAGTTTAATTTGCTGCAATTTCCGGTGGCTTTGCCAGATCGACAATGTCGCTCATAATTGAATTGAGCTCGAAATCCTTGGGGGTATAGACGCGAGCCACGCCCATGGATCTCAGCCGTTCGGCATCGTCATCCGGGATAATTCCGCCGACAATCACCGGCACATGGGTCAGGCCTGCGTCCTTCATCCGCGTCATCATTTCCTCGACCAGCGGCAGGTGGCTGCCCGACAGGATCGACAGGCCGACCACATGGGCATCGTCTTTCTGCGCTGCTTCCACCAGTTCTGCGGGGGTCATGCGGATGCCGTCATAGGTGATGTCCATGCCGCAGTCACGGGCGCGGAAGGCGATCTGCTCGGCGCCGTTGGAGTGGCCGTCGAGGCCGGGTTTGCCGACCACAAACTTGATCCGGCGGCCCAGCACGTCGCTGACGGCGTTCACCGCATCGCGCAGGTCGTCCAGACCTTCGGTTTTATTGGAGACCGAAGCGGACACACCGGTCGGCCCGCGGTAGGTGCCGTAGACCTTGCGCATCTCCTCGGCCCATTCGCCGGTTGTGACGCCGGCCTTTGCGGCAGCAATCGAGGGTTCCATGATGTTGGCACCGCTTTGCGCGGCTGCGCGCAGGGCCGCCAGCGCGGATTCCACTGCTTCACTGTCGCGCTCGCTGCGCCAGCCGTTCAGGCGCGCGATCTGCTCCTGTTCGACCGCCGGGTCGACCACCATGATGCCGCCGTCTTCGGTCTGCAGCGGCGAGGGCTCGCCCTCAGTCCATTTGTTGACGCCCACCACGACGGTCTCGTTCTTCTCAATCCGGTTCAGGCGTTCGGCATTGGAATCAACGAGGCGGCCTTTCATGTACTCGATGGAGGCAACTGCCCCGCCCATGGATTCCAGGTTGGCGAGTTCGGCGCGGGCGCCTTCTTTCAGCTCTTCCACCTTGGCGTCGACCGCCGGGTTGCCGTCGAACAGGTCACCGTATTCCAGCAGGTCGGTTTCATAGGCCAGGATCTGCTGCATCCGCATCGACCACTGCTGATCCCAGGGGCGGGGCAGGCCAAGCGCCTCGTTCCAGGCGGGCAACTGCCCCGCGCGGGCGCGGGCCTTTTTTGACAGCGTCACCGCCCGCATCTCGATCAGGATGCGGTAGACGTTGTTTTCAGGCTGCTGCTCGGTCAGGCCCAGAGAGTTCACCTGCACGCCGTAACGGAAGCGGCGGAATTTGGGATCGGCGACGCCGTAACGCTTTTCGCAGATCTCATCCCACAGGTCGACAAAGGCGCGCATCTTGCACATCTCGGTGACAAAGCGGATGCCTGCGTTCACAAAGAAGGAGATGCGGCCGACCATGGCCGGGAAATCTTCCGGTGCGATACGCGGTTTCAGCTCATCCAGCACCGCTTGCGCGGTGGCCAGCGCAAAGGCCAGCTCCTGCTCCGGCGTCGCGCCGGCCTCTTGCAGGTGGTAGGAACACACGTTCATCGGGTTCCACTTGGGCACGTTGGTGTAGCAGTACTCCGCCACATCCGCGATCATCTTGAGGCTGGGCTTGGGCGGGCAGACATAGGTGCCGCGGCTCAGGTACTCCTTGATCAGGTCGTTCTGCACCGTGCCTTGAAGTTTCGAGACATCCGCGCCCTGTTCCTCGGCAACCGCAATGTACAGCGCCAGCAGCCAGGGGGCGGTGGCGTTGATGGTCATCGAGGTGTTCATCTGTTCCAGCGGGATCTCGTCGAACAAGGTCCGCATATCACCCAGGTGGCAAACGGGAACACCGACTTTGCCCACTTCACCGCGCGCCAGCACGTGGTCGCTGTCATAACCTGTTTGGGTCGGCAGATCGAAAGCAACCGACAGGCCGGTCTGGCCCTTGGCCAGGTTGGCGCGGTACAGCGCGTTGGACGCCTTGGCCGTGGAATGGCCGGCGTAGGTGCGGATCAGCCAGGGGCGGTCTTTTTGCGTCTGCGGCATATCGGGCCTCGCGAGTCAGTGTGGCGGTAATTTTATTTCGTCAGGCAGATGTAAACTGCAATTTTCAACCCGTGTCAATTCGCTGCGTCGCGGCAATTCCGCCCTTGCAGTGCGGAAACCTCTGCCTTCAGCACGCTTGTAATGCCCGCGGGCTTGGGCAAGGCTCGTAATTATGACGCAAACCGTGGAACTTCCGCTGTGGCTCTTTGTGCTGATCCTGGGCTTTGCCGCGGTGACCTTTGCGTCGCATTTCCTGTTCCCCTCGGTGCGCTGGTTTTTCCGGCGGCGGCTGGAGCGGGCGGTGGCGCGGCTGAACCAGCGGCTGGAGCGGCCCATTGAGCCGTTCAAGCTGGCCCGGCGCCACGACATGATCCAGCGGCTGATCCATGATCCGCAGGTGACACAGGCTGCAGTTGATCATGCGGCGGCGGAAGGAATCCCGGAAAACGTGGCCTTTGAGCAGGTGCGCCGCTATGCGCGCGAGATTGTGCCGGGGTTCTCGGCCTTTGCCTATTTCAGCTTTGCCATCCGGGCCGCGCGGCTGTTGTCCAATGCAGTCTACCGGGTGCGGCTGGGCCACCAGGATGAGGAGGCGCTGCAGGCCATCGACCCTGAGGCCACTGTTGTCTTTGTGATGAACCACCGCTCAAACATGGATTATGTGCTGGTCACCTATCTGGCGGCGGAGCGCTCTGCTTTGTCCTATGCGGTGGGGGAATGGGCGCGGGTCTGGCCCTTGTCGCGTCTGATCCGGGCGATGGGAGCCTATTTCATCCGCCGACGCTCGCGCAATGATCTCTACCGCAAAGTGCTGGCGGCCTATGTGCGCCTGGCTACCCGGGGCGGCTCCACCCAGGCGATGTTCCCCGAAGGCGGCCTCAGCCTGGACGGTGCCATAGCCTCGCCCAAGCTGGGGCTGCTGAAATATATTGTCGAGGGGTACGACCCGGACGGGCGCGATGTGGTCTTTGTGCCGGTGGCGCTGAATTACGACCGGGTGCTGGAGGACAAGATCCTGACCTCCGCCGCCAAGGCGGGCGAGCGCCGCTTCCGGGCGCGGATCGGCCTGGTTGCTCTGCGCCTGCTGAGGCAGCTTTGGCTTTGGATGACTGGGCGCTACCATCGTTCGGGCTATGCCGCCGTGAACTTTGGCCGCCCTCTCAGCCTTGCCGGTTTTGGCGCTGGCCGTGACGGGGATATCACCGCTCCGCTGGCACAGGAACTGATGCGGCGGATCAGCGGCATCGTGCCAGTGCTGCCTGTGCCGCTGATTGCGGCCATCCTGCAACGGCACGGCAGCCTGAGCCGCTCTGCCATCGAACACCGGCTGGATGCACTGATCGCGGCGATGCCTATGGCCCGTATCCATATGCCGCGGGAAAACCGGGCTTATGCAGTGGAAGTCGGGCTGCGCCAGCTCCTGCGGCGCGGGCTGATCACGCACGAGAACGGCCGGTTCACCCCGGTAGTGGAGCGCCGCGACCTGCTGGCGTTCTATGCCAATTCCATTCGTCACCTGCTGCCGGACAACAGCAGGGAAGTGGATTTTTCTGCATCTGCTAAGGGTGATGCTGCATCTGCAGGGTTATAAAATTTCAAACAGACGTCAAAAGTGGTTGCAATATTACTTTCCCGATCCTATTCCCTAGGTAACCGCTGCGATTCTGCACCGCGGCAAAAGACAGGATACAAAGGAGGCCATCATGGCATTGGATACCCAGACTGACGTCATGTCGTACGAGGCGCCCGAGAAAGATCTCTATGAAATGGGCGAAATGCCCCCGATGGGCTATGTGCCCAAGAAGATGTACGCATGGGCGATCCGCCGCGAGCGGCACGGCAACCCGGACACCGCGATGGTGCAGGAAGTCGTCGATGTGCCTCAGCTGGACAGCCACGAGGTGCTGGTTCTGGTGATGGCGGCCGGCGTCAACTACAACGGCGTCTGGGCCTCCCTGGGCAAGCCGATCTCGCCGTTTGACGGCCATGGCCAGCCCTTCCACATTGCCGGTTCCGATGCCTCGGGCATCGTCTGGGCTGTGGGCTCTAAAGTGACCCGCTGGAAAGTCGGCGACGAAGTTGTGATCCACTGCAACCAGGACGACGGCGACGACGAGGAATGCAACGGCGGCGATCCGATGTACTCCCCCAGCCAGCGCATCTGGGGCTATGAGACCCCGGACGGCTCGTTCGCCCAGTTCACCAATGTGCAGGCCCAGCAGCTGATGCCGCGCCCCAAGCACCTGACCTGGGAAGAGGCTGCCTGCTACACGCTGACCCTGGCAACCGCCTACCGGATGCTGTTCGGCCACGAGCCGCATGACCTGAAGCCGGGCCAGAACGTTCTGGTTTGGGGCGCCTCCGGCGGCTTGGGGTCCTATGCGATCCAGCTGATCAACACCGCCGGCGCCAACGCCATCGGCGTGATCTCGGACGAGAGCAAGCGCGACTTTGTCATGGGCCTGGGTGCCAAGGGCGTTCTGAACCGCAAGGACTTCAACTGCTGGGGTCAGCTGCCCACGGTCAACACCCCGGAATATGCCGAGTGGTTCAAGGAAGCCCGCAAGTTCGGCAAGGCGATCTGGGATATCACCGGTAAAGGCAACAATGTCGACATGGTGTTCGAGCACCCGGGTGAAAGCACCTTCCCGGTCTCGACCTTCGTGGTGAAGAAGGGCGGCATGGTTGTGATCTGCGCGGGCACCACCGGCTATAACCTGACCTTCGACGTGCGCTACATGTGGATGCACCAGAAGCGCCTGCAGGGCTCGCACTTTGCCCACCTGAAGCAGGCCGCGGCCGCCAACAAGCTGATGGTTGAGCGCCGTCTGGACCCCTGCATGTCCGAGGTCTTTACCTGGGCGGACCTGCCGGAAGCGCACATGAAGATGCTGCGCAACGAGCACCTGCCGGGCAACATGTCGGTGCTGGTGCAGGCGCCGAAAACCGGCTTGCGCACCCTGCAGGACGTGCTGGACGCCGGCAGCTGATTTCCAGGCAATTCAGCCTGAGAAAAAATTGACCCGCGAATCGCAGATGCGGTTCGCGGGAATTTTTATTTATAATTTTATCTTTTTCTGCCATTTTCTCCTCTTGCCCTCACCGTTGCCGGGGAGGACAAGCCCGTGATAAATCCTGCTTTTATGGTTAAAGGGGCGCACAGGTTGCGATACTCTCTCTATGGGGCAGTATCCAAAAATAAACATCATGAGGGCCGGAGGTTGTCATTGACCGCAAGGCTTCGGGCGCTGCAAAAGAACCGGCATACGGTGGTTCGCCGGCAGAATGAAACCTTACAGGTTGCGTTGCGCCGGACTGCGCCGGAATATGAATACAATGGTTTGCGATTATGGCACAGAAGGCAGAACTGGACCGCATTCTCGAGGCGCTGGACGCGACAGAAACGCTTGATGGTCTGCAACTGATTATTGAACAGGTCTGCACAGCCTTTGGTGTCGATCACGCCATGTATGTCTGGGTTGATAGCGCGGGCGACCATTACTACTTCGGCACCTATTCCCAGGAATGGACCAAGCGGTATGTGGACAAGGCTTATTCACGGGTCGATCCGGTAGTAATCGGCTGCTACCAGAGGTTTCACCCGGTAGATTGGAAACGCTTGGACTGGTCGAATAAGCCTGCCCGGGAGTTCTTGAAAGAAGCCTTGCATCACGGTGTCGGAAACCAAGGCTATGCGGTTCCGATCCGCGGGCCCAATGGTCAATTTGCCTTGTTTACGGTCAGTCACAACTGCGATGATCTGGCTTGGGAGAAAATCACGGAAAGGCACAGCCGTGATCTCATTCTCGTCGCCCACTATTTCAACCGCAAGGTTCTGGAGCTTGCCCCGTCCCGCCAGAAGGAGCAGGCCCAGCCGCTGTCGCCGCGTGAAATCGATGCCCTGACCTTGCTTGCAATCGGCTACAGCAGGGCTCAGGTGGCGCAAACCCTGGCGATCTCTGAACATACGCTGCGTGTCTATATCGAAAGTGCCCGGTTCAAATTGGCTGCAATCAACACCACACATGCCATAGCCCGGGCAGTCAGCCTTGGATTGATAGTGATCTAAAGTCTAAACAATTTTTGCGTGTGTGAATCTGCTCGGGTTACACCATTAACGCGTCTAATATGTCTCCACTTTCTATCTAAAGGGGGCTAAAATGCTACGCTATGTTTATGGTCAAGATCTGCGCAACCACGCCAAACTCGCGCGTTCAATGTTTCAGGATCGTGCCGATCAGTTCAAGACAAGGCTTGGCTGGGATGTGCGTGTAGACGCGAATGGCGAGGAAAAGGACCAGTACGACGGTTTGAACCCGCTTTATATGATCTGGGAAATGCCTGATGGAAGCCATGGCGGATCCATGCGGTTTTTGCCGACCACTGGCCGGGTCATGGTCAACGAGGTGTTCCTGGACCTCTGTGACGGGGTGCCGATCTGCAGCCCGCTGATCTGGGAATGCACCCGGTTCTGCCTGTCCCGCAATGCGCAGGGCAATATCGCCGCCGGGCTGATGCTGGGCAGCCTGGAGATCATGCGGAACTTTGG
>JBFOLS010000325.1:0-2023 GCA_040830225.1 Leisingera sp. | reverse complement strand
CCGGAAGCCCATGGCCCGGAGAACCTGCTTCGGCAGCTGGACACGGTCCGCGGGGCCATTGCCCCGAGCGCCGGTCCGGGAGTTTCTGCCAGATTGCCGGAGAGACGGCCTGAATGCCTGCTGCTGCCTGTCTCTGAGCATCACAGTATCATTGCAGCCTCTGCAGGCGGTGCCTGGCTGCTGTTACTGCTGCCGGCCGGTCAATCCGGTCCGGTGCTGAGCGCCTGGAGCCGCATTTTCCCCGGCTCTGAGCCGCCTCCGGCGGACCCTGGGAACTGACCCAATTAGTGCGCCCGCACATTTCGGCTGGTGCTGAAATGCAGCGGTCCGCCGGGACTGCGCGCCCTGAAGAACAAGATCCTTGCAACCCTGGCCGATCTCGCAGCCAATCATTCAGAGCATGGCGCGGCAGCGGAGCGGGGGTGTCACCTGAACTCTCCTTTTCCGCATGTTTAACACCGCTGCCGATGACAACATCCTGTCCGGTCCGGACGCACCAATCGCGCTGGAGGCGCCAAGCTGATGGCCCTGAAATTCGACCGGTTTGCTGCCGGGCTGACATACGAGGACCTTCCGGAGCAGGTATTGCAAACACTGCGGCGGTCTTTCCTCGATACCATGGGTGTGGCGGCGGCCGGGGCTACCACTGAACTGTCGGGGATCGCCCGCCGGGTTGCGCCGATGCTGTTCGGCAGCGGCAGTGCAGGAGCGGCACGGATGCTGATGGACGGGCGGGAGGTCAGCCCGGTGGGTGCGGCGATGGCAGGTGCCTTCACCGTTGACTCAATCGATGCCCATGACGGCACCACGCCCTGCAAGGGCCATGCCGGCTCGGCAATTTTCCCGGCGCTGATTGCGATGGCGCAGGCCGGCAGCCAGGCTATGGATGGCCGCCGGTTTGCGGAAGTGCTGGCTGCGGCCTATGAAATTTCCTACCGGGCCGGGCTGGTGCAGCATGCAACTTGCGCCGATTACCATACCTCCGGTGCCTGGACGGCGGTGGGAGTTGCGGCCGCGGGAGCCAAATTGCTGGGCGGCAGCGCCGGGCAGATCCGCCACGCGGCCGGTACCGGCGAGTACCATGGCCCGCGCAGCCAGATGATGCGCTGCATCGACCATCCCACCATGCTGCGCGACGGTGTCGGCTGGGGCGCGCCATCAGGGGTCACCGCTGCCTACCTGGCGATGGAAGGATTTACCGGCGCTCCGGCCCTCACCTGTGAAGGAGATGACGGTTCAGAGCATTGGGCGGACCTCGGCACCGGGTGGCGGCTGGTGGATCATACCCATTACAAGGCTTACCCCTGCTGCCGCTGGGCCCATCCTGCGCTCGATGCCGTGCAGGCGATGATGCAGGCGAATAGCCTCAGCCACGAGCAGATCGCAGGGGTGGAAATCCGCACTTTTCATTACGCAACCCGTCTGGCCGGGCATGAGCCGCAAAACCAGGATGAGTTTGCCTATGCCATTGCCTTCCCGGTGGCGGCAATGATTGTGCGCGGCCAGGTGGGGCTGGCGGAACTCAGCGAGGCGGCGCTGCATGATCCGGACATCCTGCGTATCAGCCGCGCCGTCACGCTGATCGACGATCCGGAGATGACCCGGATCAGCACGGACAAACGCTGGGCCCAGGTGACGATTGTGCTTACGGACGGGCGCCGGATCGAGGACACCCCCCGCACACCGCGCGGGGATGCGGATCTGCCGCTGAGCGATGCCGAAATCCTCCAGAAATACCGGATGCTGGCCGGCCCGGTGCTGGGCCAGGACAGGGCTGCCGCCATTGCAGAGCTCGCGCTTCAGTTCGACAGTCTGGACGCCGCCGGGTTCCGGAACCTTCTGGACCTGTGCTGCCAGCCGGTTAGAACCGGCTCAGGTAGCGGCCCGTAGCTTACAGGAGGTTCGGCGGCCCTGGTGTGAAGGGGCCGCAGAGTCTCTCAACCTGTCACTGCAGTGTTCTGAGATAGGCCAGCAAGTCGGTCAGCTGATCCTCCTTTTTCACACCTGGAAAAGACATCTTGGT
>JBFOLS010000324.1:0-3014 GCA_040830225.1 Leisingera sp. | reverse complement strand
TTGAAAGCAGCTACCATGCCCGCATGGTGGAACAATCCAGGCATCACGTGGAATGGCCGACACCCTGACACCACAGCAGCGCAGCGCCAATATGGCCAAGATCCGCGCCAAGCACACCAAGCCGGAGATGCTGGTGCGCCGGATGGTGCATGGAATGGGCTTCCGCTACCGGCTTCACCGCAAGGACCTGCCCGGCAAGCCCGATCTGGTGTTCGGGCCGCGCCGCAAGGTGATCTTTGTTCATGGCTGTTTCTGGCATCTGCATGACTGCCGCGACGGGCGGATTCCTTCGTCGCGCCAGGACTACTGGGAACCCAAGCTGCAGCGCAATGTGGAGCGCGACGCCGAGCATCTGTTGGCTTTGCAGGAAGCCGGATGGCAGGTGCTGACCATCTGGGAATGCGAGATCAAGGACCAGGAAGGGCTGGAGGCACGGCTGCGCACATTCTTGAACGACCAAAATTAGCTTTACCCACAGATACTTGCGCGGTTTTTCATTTTTCCGCTTGCAGCCTCATGGGTAAAGCCCTACATACCGCCTCACCGAATGGCAGCGCGGGCGTAGCTCAGGGGTAGAGCATTACCTTGCCAAGGTAAGGGTCGTGAGTTCGAATCTCATCGCCCGCTCCATTTGGAATCGAAAAGGCCGCCCTTCTGGGCGGCTTTTAGGTTTTCAAGCTGCCTCTGGACCCCCTGCATTTTCTTTACCTTCCTGTCATTTTCCGCTTGCGGTGAAGCCCCGGATTTCCTATTCACCGCCTCACCGAATGGCAGCGCGGGCGTAGCTCAGGGGTAGAGCATTACCTTGCCAAGGTAAGGGTCGTGAGTTCGAATCTCATCGCCCGCTCCATCGGAAAACGAACAGGCCGCCCTCCAGGGCGGCTTTTCGCTTTTTCAAGGCTACGCGCATAATTTGATCAAATTCCTTTTGACCTGCGATGCAAAGCCGGCCAATGCTACAGGCAAAAGCGCCCCTCGGGTCATTTGAGGGGCAGTTCGTGCAAGGAGTTTGGCCATGGCCCCAGTCATCTATCCCACCACCAACTTCACCGCGACCGAGCAGCTGTGCCTGGACCGCGGCGAAGGCATCTATGTCTATGACACCGACGGCAACAAATACATCGAAGGGCTGGCGGGCCTTTGGTGCACCTCGCTGGGCTACAGCAATACCGAGGTGATGGATGCGATCACCGAACAGCTGCACAAGCTGCCGTTCTCGCACACCTTCGGCGGCAAGACCCATGAGCCGATCATGGCATTGGCCGACAAACTGAAGGCGATGGTGCCGGTGGAAGATGCCTATATCTTCTTTGGCAACTCCGGCTCGGACGCCAATGACACCCACTACAAGATGCTGCGCTATTACTTCAACGCCATCGGCAAGCCGGAGAAGCGCAAGATCATCACCCGCGAGCGCGGCTATCACGGGGTGACAGTGGCGGCAGGGTCGCTGACCTCCCTGCCCGCCAACCTCGCGCATTTCGACGCACCGCTGGAGGCGCTGTCGGTCCTGCGCTCGGATTCGCCGCACTATTACACTGGCCGCCAGGGCAATGAGACCGAAGCGCAGTTTGTCGACCGGATCATCAAAAATCTGGAAGACCAGATCCTGGCCGAAGATCCCGACACCATCGCGGCGATGATCGTCGAGCCGATCACCGGCGCCTCGGGTGTGATCGTGCCGCCGGAAGGGTATTACGAGAAACTGCAGGCGCTTCTGCGCAAGCACGGCATTCTGGTCTGGGCCGACGAGGTGATCTGCGGCTTCGGGCGCACCGGCGCGGACTTCGGCTGCACCACCATGGGCATCAAGCCGGACCTGATGACCTTTGCCAAGCAGCTGAGCTCGGCCTATTTCCCGATCTCGGCTTCGGTGATCCCCGGCTACATGTATGAGGCGATGATTGATCAGACCAACGAGGTTGGCGTGTTCGGCCATGGCTACACCTACTCGGGCCATCCGGCGGCCTGTGCGGCAGCGCTGAAAACGCTGGAAATCTACGAGCGCGACAACCTGTTTGAGCACGCAGCCGAAGTCGGCGCCTATATGCAAGCGCAGCTGCGCGAGATCTTCACCGATCACCCGCTGGTCGGCGAAGTGCGCGGCAAGGGGCTGATTGCGGCGCTGGAGCTGGTCTCGAACAAAACCACCGGTGCCAGCTTTGACAAGGGTGCGGCCGGGGCGGCGGCGCAGAAGGCCTGCGAGGCAAACGGGCTGATCATCCGCGCGGTGGCCGGTAATGCGGTGGCGCTGTGCCCGCCGATCATCATCACCAAAGATGAGGTCGACGACATGCTGGCGCGGATGAAAAAGGCCATCGACACCACCTATGAAAACCTCGAGGACAAGGGGCTGATCGCAGGCTGATCAGAACAAAAAAACGTGAAACGCCCCGCTTCCAGCGGGGCGTTTGCATTTAAGCGGCTGAAACCAAAGCGTTAACCTTGTCCGCAAGCGGCAATGCAGTTTTTTCTGAAATTCCGGCGAAAATCCGCTACACTTAGCGCAGTTTGTTTCAGAACGAGATTTTCACGATGACGCGCCGTACCGGCATTGCCGGTTCCTCCGCAAAACACACCGCCAGCAGGTTCCTTTTCCTGAACCTGTGAGGCCACTGCCACGAATCTCACCCTGCTGAAACGCAGGCCGGAGCTGCTTTTCCGGTCACGAGTTCCGTTGGGGACCGGGGACCCTCAAAGCCCCTCGCAGTTCACTCAGCTGCGGGGGGCTTATTATGCCGGTCAAAAGACCTTGTAGGTCATCGTGGTCAGCGAGCGCTCAATCCCGTCGATCTGCAAGAGTTCATCGTTGATGTATTTGCCCACATCTTCTCCGGAAGGAATATAGAGCTTCATCAGCAGGTCGAAGTTGCCGCTGGTGGAGTAGAGCTCGGAATGGATTTCCCTGAGCGCAATCTCCTCGGCGACCTTATAGGTGGTGCCGGGCTTGCAGCGGATCTGGACAAAGACGCAGGTGGACATGGGTGCCCCTTATGGCTGGACAATTATTTGCG
>JBFOLS010000323.1:0-2833 GCA_040830225.1 Leisingera sp. | reverse complement strand
GTAGCGCTCCTGCAGCGCCAACGTCTTGTCATCCTTGATTGACAGAGCCAGGCGAGTGACCTTGATGCCTTCCTCCTCGATCACATCAGGGGCATCGGCATCGATGGTGAGCAGCACGAACTTGCCGCCCAGTTTGTCCAGCAGGAAACCGTCGCCCAGCGGCGCATCGGGGCAGGAGGAGCCGGGGCGGGTGCGCTCCGGCCCGTCCAGCGCATCTGCCGAGTTCAACGGCGAGCCGTCATAGGTGCATGGCACCGAGAGGCGGCCCGAGTTCACCAATGGGCGGGCGAATTCATACTGTTCGGACAGATCAAGAACCGCGTCGCGCAGCACCCGGCTCATCTCAGATTTCGGTGTGATGAAATCGGTGGAGCGCGAGGAATTCAGAATGTTCTCATCCGCGCCGTGGATGCGCTCGACGTCATAGCTGTCGAGCAGGCTTTCCGGTGCCTTGCCGTCCATAACCAGTTGCAGCTTCCAGCACAGGTTGTCGGTGTCCTGCAGGCCGGAGTTCGCACCGCGGGCGCCAAAGGGGGAGACCTGATGTGCCGCGTCGCCGGCAAAGATTACCCGGCCATGGCGGAATTGCTCCATCCGGCGGCACTGGAAGGTGTAGATCGAAACCCATTCAAGCTCGAACTTCACATCTTTCCCCAGCATCGCCTGCAGCCGCGGGATCACGTTCTCAGGACGTTTCTCGCGCTCCTTGTCGATGTCCCAGCCCAGTTGCAGGTCAATCCGCCAGACGCCGTCGGGCTGCTTGTGCAAGAGTGCCGACTGGCCCTTGTTGAAGGGCGGGTCGAACCAGAACCAGCGCTCGGTCGGAAAGTCCGCGTCCATGATCACATCGGCGATCAGGAAGTTGTCCTCGAATACCCGTCCAACGAAATCCAGGCCCAGCATCTGCCGGGTCGGGGAGCCCGCGCCGTCGCAGGCGATCAGCCAGTCGGCTTCCAGGTTGTAGGAGCCTTCGGGGGTGTCGACTTCCAGCACCACGTGGCTGGGATGGGTGCCGATGGCGGAGACCTTGTTGCGGCCGCGGATTTCAATCGGTGCGCCCTGCTCCTGCAGCTCGCGGACCCGGTTCACCAGGTATTCTTCAAAGTAATACTGCTGCAGATTGATGAAGGCGGGGCGCTTGTGACCCTCTTCCGGCAGCAGGTTGAAGTCATAAACTTGGCGATCGTCAAAGAAGACCTTGCCAACGTTCCATTGCACGCCCTTGTCGACCATCGGCTGGCCGCAGCCGAGCCGGTCGAGGATCTCCAGCGGCCGTTTGGCAAAGCAGATCGCGCGGGAGCCGAAGCTCACCTTGTCGTTATCATCCAGCACCACCACTTCGGTTCCCTGCTGGGCCAGGTCGATGGCGGCAGCCAGGCCGATAGGGCCGGCGCCGATCACCACGACTTTGCGCCGCACGGGTGTTGCGGCGTCCTGATCCGCGTGGCGCACGTAGGGGTACAAAGGGACTTCAAAGATCTTGTTCATCAGGTCTCCTCCCAATTTCCGGGTGCCGTCAGGCACAACTTCACCGTTTCCCGGCATGGGCACGCCGGGAGGATGGTCTAGCGTCTCATAGGTTCTGACGGGGCGACACGATCTGGATCAAACCGCCCCGGTTGTAAAATCAGCCCTGCAGAGCCTCCCACATCTCCAGATCGCGCTGTGCTGTCCAGATGCGGGGGTGTGCAATGCCGCGCGCCTCGTCATAGGCCCGGGCGACGTTGAAGGGCAGGCAGTGCTCGTAGATCGCGTAGTCTGCGAATTTGGGGTCGCATTCCGCGCGCACGGCGTCCCAGGCTTCTTTCAGCGAACCGCCGCGTGCAGCGATGCGCTGAACCGGGCGATAGGTGCTCTCGACGAATTCGCGGGTGTTTTCGATAGCTGCGTTGACCATCTCTTTGCCAACCAAAGCGTCGCCGCGGCCCGGAGCAATCGCGTCCACGTCATAGGCTTTGATGTTGTCCAGAGTCTGGCCCCAATCGGCGAAATGCCCGTCCCCGCAATAGCAGGCTGAGTGGTATTCGACGATGTCACCGGTGAACATGACGTTCTGATCCGGCACATGGATCACCGCATCGCCGGCGGTATGGGCGCGGCCAATCTGTTTGATGTCCACCCGGCGGTTGCCGAGGAAGACAGTCATCTGATCGGTGAAGGTTGTGGTGGGGTAGGTCAGGCCCGGGATGCTTTCGTGGCCTTCGAACAGCCGCGGGAAGCGCTGGAATTCGCTGTCCCAGTCTTCCTGTCCGCGCTCCAGAACCATGTTGTATGCGGCGTTCGACATAATCACCTGCTGCGCTCCGAATGCCGACGCGCCCAGCACCCGCACCGCGTGGTAGTGGGTCAGAACTACATGGGTGATCGGTTTGTCAGTCACCGAACGCACGCATTCGATCACCTTGTTCGCCAGACGCGGGGTGGCCTGCGCCTCGACGATCATCACGCTGTCATCGCCGATGATCACGCCTGAGTTCGGATCGCCCTCGGCGGTGAAGGCATAGAGGCCATCGCCGATCTCATCAAAGGTGATTTTCTTTTCGGTCATGTCCCCTTGGGACGCAAATGCCTTGGCCATAGTGGGTTTCCTTATCTTGCGTAGGGGTCTTCAAGCGCGGGCAGAACAGTGCCCGTGCAGTCGCCGAAGCCGATAGTGTAGCCATCACCCTTTGCCGCGCCTTTCAGGGTCAGCGTGTCGCCATCCGCGATAAAGGAACGCTCCTCGCCGCTGTCCAGCGTCAGCGGCTCCTTGCCGCCCCAGCTCAGTTCCAGAAGAGAGCCACGGCTTTCCTTGACCGGGCCGGAGATGGTGCCCGACCCCAGCAGATCGCCC
>JBFOLS010000322.1:0-4494 GCA_040830225.1 Leisingera sp. | reverse complement strand
CTCGGTGGTGAACCCGCCCATCACCCATACCATCTGGGCCGAACAGCGCCGCCTGGGCGAGGTGGACCGGATGTGGGTGCCGCTGGAGGAAATCTCGCCGGTGCTGGCACGCTCGGTGGTGGCGGCGGAGGATGCGCAGTTTTGCCGCCATTGGGGGTTTGATGCCCGCGCCATTCAGGCGGCCATTGCCGCAGGCGGCGCCCGCGGCGGCTCGACGATTTCGCAGCAGGTGGTGAAGAATGTCTTCCTTTGGCAGGGCCGCAGCTGGCCCCGCAAAGTGCTGGAGACGCTGCTGACCCCGGTGGTGGAGATCGTCTGGAGCAAGCGGCGCATTCTGGAAGTCTATCTGAATGTGGCTGAGCTGGATGAGGGCGTGTTTGGTGCCGAAGCCGCGGCGCGCAAGTATTTCGGGGTCGGCCCGGATGAGCTGAGCGCGCGCCAGGCGGCGCTGATCGCGGCGGTGCTGCCCAATCCCAAGGAGCGTTCGGCGCGCCGCCCCAGCAATTTCCTGCAGCGCCGGGCCACGCAGATCGCGGACGGGGCGGCCACCATCCGCGCAGATGGGCGTGCGGACTGTTTCGAGGATTGAATCTTTGCCCCGCCCAAGGCATTGCTGGGGTTCATGCTGTAACGTTTCCGGAGATCACCCCGAGCCATGGCGCGCCTGTACCACGTTCCCCTGTCCCCCTATTGCCGCAAGGTGCGGCTGTCGCTGGCGGAAAAGAAGATTGAGGTGGAGCTGGTCGAGGAACGCTACTGGGAGCAGGATCCGGATTTCCTGCGCCGCAACCCGGCCGCCAAGGTGCCGGTGATCCGGCTGGACGGCCAGATGATGGCCGAAAGCGCAGCGATTTGCGAATACCTGGAAGAGACCCGGCCCGAGCCGCCGTTGATGCCCAAGGATGCTGAAGGCCGCTATGAGGTGCGCCGCCTGGTCAGCTGGTTTGACGACAAGTTCCATCACGAGGTGACCTCGAAGCTTTTGTATGAGCGGGTGAACAAGAAAATCACCGGCGAGGGCTACCCGGACAGCCGCAACGTCAAGGCCGGTGCCAAGGCGATCAAGTACCATCTGGACTACATGGCTTGGCTGCTGGATCACCGGCGCTGGCTGGCGGGGGACATGATGACGCTGGCGGATTTTGCTGCCGCCGCGCATCTGTCGTCACTGGATTATATCTCGGATGTGGACTGGAACCGCTCGGCTGTGGTCAAGGACTGGTATGCCAAGATCAAGTCTCGGCCCGCCTTCCGCTCGATCCTGGCCGATCAGGTGCCGGGGTTCCGGCCGCCGGCGCATTACACTGACCTGGATTTCTGATATTACAGGGCAGGGGCGCTGCCCCCGCGGCCCGGCGGGCCGCTCCCCCAGAGTATTTGGGCAAAGATGAAAGACGGGTCGGGTCTTAAAGAAAAACTGGTGGCACAGGCGCTGGCAGAGGGGTTTGTCTCTTGCCGGATCTGCCGCCCCTGGGATGTGCCGCAGGTGCCTGCGCGGCTGCAGGCATTTCTGGATGCGGGTTATCACGGGCAGATGGGCTGGATGGCAGAGCGCACCCACTGGCGCGGCGATCCGGCACAGCTGTGGCCGGAGGCGCGCTCGGTGATCATGCTTGCGGAAAGCTACACGCCTGAGGAAAACCCGATGGCGGTGGTCGGGCAGGCGGACCGCGGGGCGGTGTCTGTCTATGCCCGGAACAAAGACTATCATGACCTGGTCAAGAAGCGGCTGAAGCGGCTGGCGCGCTGGTTGATTGCCGAAGCGGATGAGGCTTGCGAGGTGAAGGTCTTTGTTGACACCGCGCCGGTGCCTGAGAAGGCGCTGGGGATGGCGGCTGGCTTGGGTT
The DNA here is from genome assembly GCA_040830225.1 of Leisingera sp. GTDB lineage: Bacteria > Pseudomonadota > Alphaproteobacteria > Rhodobacterales > Rhodobacteraceae > Leisingera. The sequence continues at coordinate 2,647 of JBFOLS010000322.1, read as the reverse complement.
GGCAGGGTAAGCACAGCAATTTGGTAAGCCGGGATTGGGGTAATTGGGCCTTTTTAGGCTCTGTTTTCACTACGCTGGAGTTGCCTGCGGATGAAGCCGAGCGGGACCGCTGCGGCTCTTGCAGGGCCTGTCTGGACAGCTGCCCCACGGATGCGTTTCCAGCGCCTTACCAAGTCGATGCGCGGCGCTGCATTTCTTACCTGACCATCGAGCACAAGGGCCCGGTGGAAGAAGAACTGCGGGGCAAGATGGGCAACCGCATCTATGGCTGCGACGATTGTCTGGCAGCCTGCCCCTGGAACAAATTTGCGGTGGCGGCCAGTGACATGCGTTATGCCGCGCGGGAGGAACTGAAGGCTCCGAAGCTGGCAGAACTTGCAGCACTGGACGACACAGCGTTCCGGGCGATGTTCTCCGGCTCGCCGATCAAGCGCATCGGCCGCGACCGCTTTGTTCGCAATGTGCTTTATGCCATTGGCAATTCCGGTCTGCCGGAACTGAGGGATGTGGCGCAGGGACTGGCGGGTGATCCGGATGCCGCGGTGGCAGATGCTGCGGTCTGGGCGGTTCAAAGGCTTTCGTGACGCAAACAGGATGGACGCGGCGCAATTAGGCGTTAGTACCTGTGCGGCGAACAGAAGCGGAAAGGACCGGGCATGACGCTGCTCTTGGGTGTGGATACGGGCGGAACCTATACGGATGCGGTGCTGATCCGCGACGAGAAGGAGGTGATTGCCTCGGCCAAGTCGCTGACCACGCGCCAGGATCTGGCGATTGGGGTTGGCGGCGCGATCCAGGCGGTGCTGGAGCAGTCGGGGGTGCAGCCGCAAGAGGTGTCGCTGGCGGCGCTCTCGACCACTTTGGCCACCAATGCGCTGGTTGAGGGGCAGGGCGGCCGGGTGGCGCTGATCTATATCGGTTTTGCAGAAAGCGATCTGGACCGGCACGGGCTGAAGGATGCGCTGAAGGGCGATCCGGCGCTGGTGCTGGCGGGCGGCCATACTCATGCAGGCAGTGAGGCAGCACCTTTGGATGTGGCGTCGCTGGAGGCGTTTTTGAGCACCGAGGGGCCGGGAGTGACCGGCTTCGCCGTGGCAGGGGTCTTTGCCACCCGCAACCCGGCGCATGAAGTTGAGGCGGCACGGATCATTCATGACTTGACCGGCGCGCCGGTGACCTGCTCGCATCAGCTGTCTGCCAAGCTGAACGGGCCGAAACGGGCGGTGACCGCGGTGCTGAACGCCCGCCTCATCGGGATGATCGACCGGCTGATCGGGCGGGCACAGGATACGCTTGCCGACATGGGCATCGAAGCACCGATGATGGTGGTTCGCGGCGATGGCGCTCTGATGAGTGCTGAGCAGGCGCGGGAGCGGCCGATCGAGACCATTCTCTCGGGACCCGCGGCCTCGATTGTGGGAGCGCGCTGGATGACCGGTGTGGATCATGCGCTGGTGAGCGACATCGGCGGCACCACTACGGACGTGGCTCTGATCAAGGACGGCAAGCCGGCCATTGATCCGGCGGGCGCGCGGGTTGGCGAATTCCGCACCATGGTCGAGGCGGTTGCGATGCGCACCACTGGCCTTGGCGGTGACAGCCAGGTGCATTTGCAGGCCAGCGGTATACAGGGCGGGCTGTTCCTTGGGCCGCGGCGGGTGGTGCCGGTTTCGCTGATTGCTACCGACGCGCCTGATGTGGTGCATGCGGCGCTGGATGAGCAACTGCGTGCAACCACAGTGGGTGAATATGACGGCCGCTTTGTCCGCGCAGTGCCCGGCGTGCCGGTGGCGGGTTTGAGCGAACGCGAGGCGGGGCTCTTGGCACGGATCGGCATGCATGTGCACCCTTTGGGCAAGATCCTTCGGACCCGGATGGAACAGGGCTCCTTGAACCGCCTGGTGGACCGCGGGCTGGTGCAGGTCTCAGGCATCACACCTTCGGATGCGAGCCATGTGCTGGGCCGGGTCGGCGCCTGGGACCGCGAGGCGGCGGAAAAAGCGATGACGCTGGTTGCGCGCAAGCGGCTGGGCAGCGGAGATATGGTGGCAAAGGACGCGCAGACGCTGGCGCAGATGATCATTGACCAATTGACCGAACAGACGGCTTTGACCTTGTTAGAGTCTGCATTTGCAGAAGAAGCTGAGGATTTCGGTTTGCCTGCCGATCAGCTGGCGCGGCATGTGCTGATGCAATTGGGGCTGGCCAAGCACCGCGGGCTTCTGGCGCTGGATGCGTCGGTGAACGTGGATGTGGTGGGGCTGGGCGCATCGGCGCCGAGCTATTACCCGGCGGTTGGCGAGCGGCTTCATTGCAGGATGATCCTGCCCGAGCATGCCGGCGTGGCCAACGCCATCGGCGCCGTTGTCGGTCGGATCACCATGCGGCGCAGCGGCACCGTGACCGTGCCGTCCGAAGGCCGGTTCCGGGTGCATCTGGAAAGCGGGCCGGAGGATTTCCAAAGTTCGGATGAGGCGATGGCCGCGCTGGAGGCGGCGCTGACGGAAGAGGCGCGCGGCGCGGCGGAAGCGGCCGGGGCCGAGGACATCCACGTGCATACGGAAAAGGACATCCGTACAGCCGAGGTGGAAGGCAAAGAGGTTTTCTTTGAAGGCACGCTGACGGTGGAAGCCAGCGGCCGCCCGCG
>JBFOLS010000321.1:0-7165 GCA_040830225.1 Leisingera sp. | reverse complement strand
TGGTCTTCCGCACTCACCGGATCCACATCCGAGAAATAGGCCAGCGCCATGTTCATCAGCATCCGGTGCGTGATCATCACCCCCTTCGGCCGCCCGGTGGTGCCGGATGTGTAGAACAGCCAGGCTAGGTCGTTCGGCGCACGGGAGACAGGTTCAGCCAACGGCTCTGCCTGCAAAACCGCGGCATACTCAGCGCCGGAAACATCCACACAACGGACTTCGGCCGCAGTTGCCGCCACGGCTTCGGTCAGCCCCGGCGAGGTGAACACCAGCCGGGCGCCGGAACTTTGCAGAATGAACTCTGCCTCCTTGCCGTGCAGCTTGGCATTGATCGGCACCGCCGCCGCCCCGGCACACCAGATGCCATAAAGCGCGATCAGGTAATCCGGGCAATTCTTCATGAAGATGCCGACCCGGTCACCCGGCTGAATGCCCTGAGCCTGCAACCAGCCCGCCACGGATGCCGCCCGGGCCTGGAACCCGGCATAATCCGCCACCAGCTCCTGTCCGAGATACAGCGCAGGCCGCGCGCCGTCTGCCGCTGCCATCCGCTGAAGCCATACTGCCAAGTTCATTTGCTATCCTCTCCGGCTTGCCCTGCGGCCCGCAACGTGGCACGCAGGCACAAGCCCCTTCAATTCCGAAGAAATACTCAGGTAGAAATACCATATGAGCGATCTTGCCTTTGACCACGCCCCTGTAGGCCTAGCCGTGCTGGAACGCCGCGTCATCACGCGGTGCAACCTGCAGTTTGCCGCCACATTCGGCGGCGCGCCCGGTGATTACACCGGCATGCCGGTAGCGGAGCTCTATCCCAGCCAGGAAGACTACCAGCGCATCGGCGCCGTGCTGCAACAGCCCGAAGCACAAAGCGGCAGCTACAATGACGAGCGTATCATGCGCCGCCGCGCGGGCGAATTGTTCTGGTGCCGGGTGCGCGGCCGCTCGGTGACGCCCGAGACGCCGTTCCAGGCCGGCGTCTGGTCTTTTGCCGATATTTCCGAGGACCGCCCCGTGGTCTCCCTCACCCCGCGCGAGCGCGAAGTGGCGATCCTCACCTGCAAGGGGCTGTCCGCCAAGGAAATCGGCAAGCAGTTGGATCTCTCCTACCGCACGGTTGAAAGCCACCGCGCGCATCTCTTGCAGAAATTCGGCGCCCGCAAGCTGCCGGAACTGGTGGCCAAGCTGACCGGCATGCCGCTGTAGCAAGAAAAAGCGGCGGGCGATTGCAAATCCGTCAATCTGTCTCCATGTTACGCCAAGCATCGACAGCGCTTCACTTGCAGGAATGCTTGCCGTATAAGCGCGCTAATTTCCTGCCTGCCGGATCATTGTGACCCCGGAAGGCGTGTCGGAACCGGCTTGAGGACAAAATGACGAACAAAACTCACGAAGCGGATGTGGCATTCATCAAGGCGCTGGCAGAACTGCTGCGCGAAAACGATCTGACCGAGCTGCAGGTCAAGCGGGAATACGGCGAGGACGACAGCCTGAATGTCTGCGTCTCCCGTCAAACCGCAGTTGCAGCCGCCCCGGTTCAGGTTGCCGTGCCTGCCGCTGCCGCCCCGGCTCCGGTTGCAGCCGCTGCTGCCCCTGCCGCTGCTCCGGCTCCGGCAGCTGCCACCGCCAATGACGATCCTGCCAGCCACCCCGGCGCCGTGACCTCGCCGATGGTCGGCACCGTCTACCTGGCTCCGGAACCCGGTGCCGCCGCCTTTATCTCGGTCGGCCAGCAGGTCAGCGAAGGCGACACTCTGCTGATCGTCGAAGCCATGAAGACCATGAACCACATCCCGGCGCCGAAATCCGGCACTGTGAAGCGCATCCTGGTCGAAGACGGTGCTGCCGTGGAATTCGGAACTCCCCTGGCCATCATCGAGTAAGGGTCTGCCATGTTTGACAAGATCCTGATTGCCAACCGGGGCGAGATCGCCCTGCGCGTCATCCGCGCCTGCCGGGAAATGGGCATCAAATCGGTTGCGGTGCATTCCACCGCCGATGCCGACGCAATGCACGTGCGCATGGCCGATGAATCGGTCTGCATCGGCCCGCCGTCCGGCGCCCAAAGCTACCTGTCGATCCCGGCCATCATCTCGGCCTGCGAGATCACCGGCGCCCAGGCGATCCACCCGGGCTATGGCTTCCTGTCGGAAAACGCCAACTTCGTGCAGATCATCGAGGACCACGGGCTGACCTTCATCGGCCCCTCGGCCGAGCACATCCGCATCATGGGTGACAAGATCACCGCTAAGGAAACCGCCAAGAACCTCGGCATTCCGGTTGTACCGGGCTCCGACGGCGGTGTGCCTGATCTGGCATCGGCCAAGAAGGCCGCAGCCGACATGGGCTATCCGGTGATCATCAAGGCCACTGCCGGCGGCGGCGGCCGCGGCATGAAAGTGGCCGTGAACGAAAAAGACCTCGAGGTCGCCTTCTCCACCGCGCGCTCAGAAGCCAAGGCAGCCTTCGGCAATGACGAAGTTTACATGGAGAAATACCTCCAGAAACCGCGTCACATCGAAGTGCAGGTCTTCGGCGACGGCAAAGAGACCGGCATTCACCTGGCAGAACGCGACTGCTCGCTGCAGCGCCGCCACCAGAAAGTGTTCGAAGAGGCCCCCGGCCCCTGCATCACTGCGGAAGAGCGCGCCCGCATCGGCAAGATCTGCGCCGACGCGATCGGCAAGATGGGCTATGCCGGCGCCGGCACCGTCGAGTTCCTTTATGAAGACGGCGAGTTTTACTTCATCGAGATGAACACCCGCCTGCAGGTGGAGCATCCGGTGACCGAGGCAATCTTCGGCGTCGATCTGGTGCGTGAACAGATCCGGGTGGCCGAAGGCCTGCCGATGTCCTTCACCCAGGACGATCTGGAGATCAACGGCCACGCCATCGAGGTCCGGATCAACGCCGAGAAACTGCCGAACTTCGCCCCCTGCCCGGGCAAGATCACCGCATTCCACGCCCCTGGCGGCCTTGGCGTGCGGATGGATTCGGCACTGTACGACGGCTACTCGATCCCGCCCTATTATGACTCGCTGATCGGCAAACTGATCGTGCACGGCCGCGACCGGACCGAGGCGCTGGCGCGTCTGAACCGTGCTCTGGGCGAGCTGATCATCGACGGTATCGACACCACCGTGCCGCTGTTCCATGCGCTGCTGCAGGAGCAGGACATCCACACCGGCGACTACGGCATCCACTGGCTGGAACGCTGGCTGGAAGAAAACACGCCCGGCTGAGCCCGGCATTTCAAACGGGGCGCGCCGCCGGCTGTGCCCCGTTTTACTTTTCCCTGCCTTTTGCCTTTATACTGCCCGGCACCATGAGCTTGACTGCGGATCTCTTGCTGCACGCCTATTCCGCCGGTGTTTTCCCGATGGCCGAACACCGCGACGACCCCGAGGTATTCTGGGTCGACCCCAAACGGCGGGGTATCCTGCCATTGGACGGGTTCCGCATGTCCCGCTCGCTGGCGAAACGTATCCGCAACGGCGGCTTTGAGGTTACCGTGAACCGGGACTTCGCCGGAGTCGTGGACGGCTGCGCCGACCGGGTGGAGACCTGGATCAACAGCGAAATCCGCGACCGCTATCTCGATCTGCATCTGATGGGCAACGCCCATTCACTGGAAGTCTGGCACCAGGGCGAACTGGCGGGCGGCACCTATGGGGTTTCCCTGGGCGGAGCGTTTTTCGGGGAGAGCATGTTCTCGCGCCGCCGGGACGCTTCCAAGGTGGCGCTGGCTTACCTGACAGACCGGCTGGTGCAGGCGGGTTATGTGCTATGCGACCCCCAGTTCCTGACGCCGCATCTGGCCTCGCTGGGCGGCATTGAAATCCCCCGCGCCCGTTACCGCGCCCTGCTGCGGGAAGCCCTATCAAAAGATGCGGATTTTGCCCGCCCCGCTGTGCCTTCGCCTCAGCTGCTGCTGCAGCGCATGACCCAGACGTCATAGCGGCTGTGGTCCAGCGCATTCAGCGCCGGGCTGGAGGCGATCATCCAGCCCTGGAAATGGGTTGCGCCGTCATTGCTGTCGCGGACCGAAAGAAAGGCGAAGGCGTCCCCTGTCGGGTTCTCCGCCGGGTAGCGGCAGTCCGTCACGGTGACCAGCAAGCCGAACATCTCGGCGCTGGCGCCGATCGCAACTTCTGCATCCATCGTGTGGCCGTTGACCTTGTCCAAGGCCCTGAGCACCGCAGCGCTGCCCTGCGCCGCCTGATCCTGCCCCCAGGCAGGCACAGCCAGCAATGCAGCTGCCAGCGCAGCAGCGAGACGCCTCAAGACTCGTCCCCGCTGCCCGCCACAAACTTCACCAGCAGCGAAATCAGGCTGACCGCGCCCTGGGTATCCTCGATCTCATCCCCCGCCTCAAAGGCAAACGGCGAGCCGCCAGGCATGATTTCCACGAAATTGCCGCCCAGAAGGCCTTCGGAAGAGATCACCACCGCGCTGTCGTCGGGGATCTCGATGCCTTCCTTCACAGAAAACATGGTATCAGCGCGGAAGGTCTCCGGGTTCAGGTCAACCCCTGTCACAGTGCCGATCTTGACACCGGCCAGCCGCACATCGGTTCCGACGCTCACGCCTTCCAGCGAGCGGAAGGACGCGCTTAAATCATAAGTCGCACCTGCACGCGACAGCCCGGCCGCCTGGCCGGCATAAACCGCAAAGGCGACTGCGGCTGCCAGAACGACACCGCCGGCAAAAACTTCAGTAGGATTGTGGGACATGTAACCAGCCTTCTGGCAGATGTTTATTCGGGCACCCAGGCTTCGTAATCGCTGCGCTCTTTCGGCTCGCCGCCTGCGCGGATCGACCCCGCCGGCGCATAGGCCATCATGGTGCCGGTCAGGTTTTCCTGATGCGGCTTTTCCCAGGCCTTGTGCTTCAAGGGCTTCTCGCTCGGCACCTCGTCAAACGTGCGGTGCAGCCAGCCATGCCAGTCCGGGCTGACACGCGAAGCTTCGACTTCACCGTTGAACATGACCCAGCGCTTGCTGTCGTCGGCATTGCGGTAGAACACATTGCCCTGGTCATCCTCGCCGACCTTGATGCCCTTGCGGGCCGTAAAGATCCGGGTGTTCAGGGTGGATCCGTTCCACCAAGTCACAGCGCGCAGAAGAGTGTTCAGGATTCCCATGGTGCCTCCGGATTTTACCGCTTTTGATATGGCCCAATTCCCCGCCAAGGTCCAGTGGCTTACGCCCTGTCCGGCGATCCCCGGCGGGAAATGGCAGTTTTGCCTCATTCCGGTTACCGGCCCGTTTACGGGGCCGCTTCCGGATCAGCTGTCCGCAGGCGCCAGGGCGGTCACTTCGATCTCGATGCGGAACTTGGGATCGATCAGATTGCACTCGATCATCGTGGCCGCCGGCGGATTGGCGCCAAAGGTTTCCGCCAGCACCGGCCAGCAGGGTTCAAATTCCGCGGCGTCCGGCAGGTAGTAGTTGACCCGCACAACGTCAGCAAAGCCAGCGCCCGCTTTATCCAAGGCTCCAGCGATGGTGTCCAGCGCCGAGCGGCACTGCGCCACCACATCATCGCCCTGACCGACAGTGCCTGCCACATGCACAAAACCGCCGGCCACAACAGCGCGGCAATATCCGATCTTGGCTTCGAACTCACCGCCCGAAGAAATCCGTTTGATCATGTTTCTCTCCTCAACATGAAAACGGCGCGGAAACTACCGCGCCGTCTTGAAAAAAACGTATTGCCTGTCAGCCCGCCGAGGCAGGCTCTTTCTCGGCGTCCGCGTGGATCATCAGCGGCTGCGCGTCCGAGGTCACCGCCTCTTCGTTCACAACAACCTTGGTCACGCTTTCCATGCCCGGCAGGTCGAACATGGTATCCAGCAGGATGTCCTCCATGATCGAGCGCAGGCCGCGCGCGCCGGTCTTGCGTTCGATGGCCTTGCGGGCAATCGCCTTCAGCGCTTCCTCGGTGAAGTCCAGCTCGGTATCTTCCAGCTCGAACAGGCGCTGGTACTGTTTGACCAGAGCGTTCTTGGGCTGGGTCAGAATGATGACCAGCGCATCCTCGTCCAGATCCTCAAGCGTTGCCAGAACCGGCAGGCGGCCGACAAATTCCGGGATCAGGCCGAACTTCAGCAGGTCTTCCGGCTCCAGCTCCTGGAAGATCTCGCCGACACCGCGGTCGTCATTGTCGCGCACATCGGCGCCAAAGCCCATCGCCGAGCCCTTGCCGCGCTGTGCGATGATCCGGTCGAGGCCGGCAAAGGCGCCGCCGCAGATGAACAGGATGTTTGTGGTGTCCACCTGCAGGAACTCCTGCTGCGGATGCTTGCGGCCGCCCTGCGGCGGAACGGAGGCCACTGTACCTTCCATCAGCTTCAAGAGCGCCTGCTGCACACCCTCGCCCGACACGTCGCGGGTGATCGAGGGGTTTTCCGACTTGCGGGTGATCTTGTCGACTTCGTCGATATAGACGATGCCGCGCTGCGCGCGCTCGACGTTGTATTCAGACGCCTGCAGCAGTTTCAGAATGATGTTCTCGACATCCTCGCCCACATAACCCGCTTCGGTCAGCGTGGTTGCATCGGCCATGGTAAAGGGCACATCCAGGATCCGCGCCAGCGTCTGCGCCAGCAGCGTCTTGCCGCAGCCCGTCGGGCCGATCAGCAGGATGTTGGATTTTGCCAATTCGATGTCTGAGCCCGCCTTCTGAGCGTGGTTCAGACGCTTATAGTGATTGTGAACCGCAACCGACAGCACCCGCTTGGCGGTGGCTTGGCCGATCACATAATCATCCAGAACCTGGCAGATGTCCTTCGGCGTCGGCACCCCGTCTGTGGCCTTGAGACCGGAGGCCTTGGTCTCTTCCCGGATGATGTCCATGCAAAGCTCTACGCACTCATCGCAGATGAATACGGTGGGGCCTGCGATCAGCTTGCGCACCTCATGCTGGCTCTTGCCGCAGAAGCTGCAATAGAGGGTGTTTTTGCTGTCGCCGCCTGAATTCGTCGCCATGGTCTACCTTTCAGTCCGCCCGGTCTTCTGCGCCCGCGCTTTGGAGCAATCCAACTTTTGGCCAGCTTAAGCCAGTGCTTAGGCCGCCACAATGTGAAAGTGTGCCCCAATCGGTCCGCGGGGCACACCGCTGTTCACAAGAACAGGCGTCAGGCCTGCTCGTCTTCGCCCTTGGC
>JBFOLS010000320.1:0-2154 GCA_040830225.1 Leisingera sp. | reverse complement strand
GCCAGCGAGGCCGGGTCGGAGCCTTCCGGTGCCGTCAGCACCGGCACGCCGGCCCGGTCGCCCCAGACCTGCAGCTGCTCCACCGCAGCCGCGCGGAAGGTGTCGCCTGCAGCAATCACCACCTTCTTGCCGGCGCCTTTGAACTGGCTGGCCAGCTTGCCGATGGTCGTGGTCTTGCCGGAGCCGTTGACCCCCACCACGAGCACCACCTGCGGGCGTTTCTGGTAGATCGGCAGCGGTTTCGCCACCGATTCCATGATGCGGGCCACTTCCTGCGCCAGCAGTTCCTTGATCTCGCGGGAGGACACGCGCTTGCCCATCCGGCCCTCGGCCAGGTTGGACGTAACGCGCAGCGCGGTGTCGACCCCCATGTCGGCGGTGATCAGCAGCTCTTCCAGCTGCTCCAGCATGTCATCGTCCAGCGCCCGGCGCGGTTCAGCCGCAGTGCCGCGGCCCATCAGGCGGCCGAGAAGGCCCCCCTTTTTCTCTGGCTCCGGAGCAGGCCGGGGGGCTGGCGCAGGCTTGGCAACGGGCGTCGGCTGCGGTGCAGGCTCAGGCGAAGCCTGCCGGACGGGTTCGGGCGCAGGCTCCGGTGCCGGGGCGGGTTCAGCCTGCGGAGCAGGTTCGGCAGCAGGCTCCGGCGCAGCCGCGGCCGCAGGCGGTTCTGCCGGAGCGGCTTCCGGTTCCGCGGCACCGCTGTCCGCGCCATCCTCGACAATTGCGTCGAGCCCCTTCTCGAGCTTCGACGAGGATTTGAACAGCCGCTCCTTGAGCTTTGAGAAAAACGCCATACTGATCTCCGCAAAGGGTTTGCTCTCCACCTAATGCGGATTTGCGCCAAGTGCAAAGCGCTTGCCCCTTCGAAACCCTCAAAAAAGGCGCCTCTTCAAAGCTTGGCCAGAACCGCCGCCGTCTGGCACAGTGGTTCCATGCGCCGGATTCTGACGATTCCCCTCCTGAGCCTCCTTGCCCTGCCCGCTGCGGCAGCGGCCGGAGAGCCGCTCAATGCGGAGCAGTTCGACAGCTACACCCAGGGCCGCACGCTGTTTTACGGCTTTGGCGGCTCCATGTACGGGGTGGAGCGTTATCTGCCAGGGAGGCGGGTGATCTGGTCCTTCCTGGATGGAAAATGCCAGGAAGGCAGCTGGTACGAGGAGGCTGGCCAGATCTGTTTCCTCTATCAGGACCGCAACGACCCGCAATGCTGGAGCTTTGAGCTGACCCCCGGCGGCCTGACTGCCCGCTTTGAAAATGACCCGGAGTCCACTCAGCTGTATGAGGCCGAGGAAATCGGCGAGGAAATGCTATGCTACGGCCCGGACGTTGGTGTCTGAGGCCGCTGTAGCGCAGCGGGCATTTCAGACCGGAAAGAAGCTAGAACAGCGAGCCCTGGCCGCCGCTGGGATTTGCGGGCGGTTTGGGCGCTGCCTTGGGGGCCGGCGCGGCTTCAGACGCTCCAAGATCCAATGTGCCGTCGGCAAATTCGATCTGCAGATCCCCAGCTTTGGCAGCGGCGGCCTTGGTAGTGAGGAGTTCCTGCCCTGAGCGCACCACCGCATAGCCGCGTTCCAGCGTTGCCTTGTAGCTGAGGATCTCCAGCTGGCGGCCTGCGGCGGCGAGGCTCTGGCGGCGGCGGTCGATGCGCAGCCCCTGCGCCGCATCCAGCCTCTGGGCCAGGCGGGCCAGCGCATCCTTTTGGACTGCCATCTCGCGTTCGATCGGGCGCAAAGTGAGGCGGGAGGAGAGGTTTTTCAGCCGGTCGCTGCGCGATTGAACCAATGTGCGCAGGGTGGCAGGGCGCAAGGAGGCGGCAGTTTCGCTGAGGCGCAGGCGGCGGCGCTGCCCCCCCTGGATCAGCGCATTGGGCAACCGGTCGGAAATCCGGTCCAGCCGCTGGCGCGGGGTTTCCAAAAGCGTGTCGGGTTTGGGCAAGGCGCGGGACAAATCGCCCAGCCGCTGGCGGCGCAGCTGCACCGCCTGGCCGGCCGCCCGGGTCAGCCGCGCGCCCTGGTTCTCCGCCCAGGCCATCAGCTCCAGCCGTACCGGGACCGCCAGTTCCGCTGCCGCGGTAGGAGTCGGCGCCCGGCGGTCAGAGACAAAGTCGATCAGCGTGGTGTCGGTCTCATGCCCGACTGCGGAAATCAGCGGAATCTG
>JBFOLS010000319.1:0-6807 GCA_040830225.1 Leisingera sp. | reverse complement strand
TGCTTGGGCTTGCTGATCAGCGCATCATAGGCATTGAGCAACAGCACATTCGACAGCTTCCGCTGCAGCAGCGTCAGCTTGCCCGACACATGAATGGCCGCGACATTCTTCTTCACCGACCCCCGGCGCAGCGGGCCTGTCAGCTTGTTGTGCGGGATGTTATCGGCGTCCATCGCCCTGCCCTCCTGCCCCCCTCCGGTCTTTGCGACTCTGCCGGGGTTCCTCAGGCACACTATGGCGTAAAAGGCACCCGCGCTCAATCCTGCTTTGGGCACCCAAATACGGGAGAAAGCCGTCCTGCAAACGGGTACCTTTAGCATCAGCCCCTGCTTTCAGGAGTCAATCGGGGCTGAAATCTGCTGTTTCCGGCGTATTCTGTCCCCGGAAACCGCCTGTTTCGGCCTCCCCGAGTCGCGGGTACCTGTCCTCCTGCGAATCGGACCCCTTGCTCCCGCAGACAGGTACCTATGGTCCTGCAAACGGGTGCCTTTGATACTGGGAACGGGTACCGAAGTGCATTCAACCCTTTGCTAATTAAAGATTTTTCTGACCCAAAGATTCTAAACTGAATCAAAGATTCACAACATTTCAATCTGTTTGTGCCATACTGATTTAAGGGGAAAAGAGTCATATATTCCGCAGGATACGGATGGCAGCGGAAAACAGATGCGCTGTCAGATAATGATTCACTCTTGCCCCATGATGTGCGACAAAACCAGGGATAACACGCCAAACAGGCGATATACCCGAGGCACACGGCACATGGCAAAGAAACCTGACACCCCCCTGCCCCCCTATTTCAACCTGGACCCTGAGGCCGCGGCGGCCAAGCTCGGCGATCTCGTCGACACCGCCAGATTCGCCAAGGCTGCAGCTTTCGCGGGCCGCGGCCGCGATGACCTGGCCAAGCGCGGCTACGCCCCTGACGGGCGCAAACGGCTGCGCAAGTTCTCCACTTGGGAGGTCTGCCGCTACCTGATCCCCGCGGCCCCAGCGCATCTGCGCCGGGTCCTGAACAAGAACCCAGAGCTGCCCCAGGGAGAGGGTGCCAGCGGCTCCAAATGGTTCACGCTCGAGGAAGTGCTGAAACTGCGCGATCACTTCGCAGAAGAAGGCATCAGCACCAAAGAATACCGCCCCTACCGTCCCGAAGGCCTGCCCGCCAAAGTCGTGGCCGTCGCCAACTTCAAGGGCGGGGTCGGCAAGACGTCCACCGCCGCCCATTTGGCAATGTCCGCGGCACTCGACGGCTATAAGGTGCTGGTGGTAGATCTCGACAGCCAGGGCTCGATGACCTCGATCCTCGGCGGCCAGGTAGCGGACGAATGGCAGACCGTTTTCCCCTTGCTGGCCCGCGACTATGCAGACGCGGTGGAAGCCGAAAACAAGGTCCGCGCCGCCTCCGGATTAGACTCTATTCCCCTTGATGAGACTCTCACCGAGGCCAAGGAGGTTTCGCTGCGAAACGTGGTCCAGAAGACCCACTGGCCCAACATCGACCTCATTGGCGCCCAGCTGAACCTCTACTGGGCAGAGTTCCAGATCCCGGTCTGGCGCATGGGCCTCAGGAACTGGGCGTTGTGGGACGCGCTGACCAATGCGCTGGATCAGGGCGGTGCGCTGGATGACTATGACATCATCCTCCTGGATACCCCCCCTGCCCTTGGCTACCTGACCATCAACGCGCTCGCCGCCGCCGATATCCTGATGGTGCCGCTTGGCGCGTCATTCCTGGAGTTCGACTCCACCGGCCGGTTCTTCGACATGCTCTACTCCACCTTCGCCTCCATCGAGGACGGCGAAAACGCCGCCCGCCGCCGTGCTGGCCTGCCGGAGATGAAATTCGAATGGGACGTGGTGCGCGCCCTGATCACCCGGTTCGACGCCAGCCAGCAGGCCGATTTGGCGAATGTGATCCAGGCCTATTTCGGCGACATGATGAACGCTTACCGGCAGGACTACACCGCTATGGTCGGCCAGGCCGGTGAAAGCGTCTCCGGCATCTACGAGGCCGACTACCGCAACTTCAACCGCGAGACTTACGTGCGCGGCCGCGAGGTGTTCGACCGCACCTATGCGGAATTCAAGGAACTGCTGATCGGCAGCTGGTGGCGCGATCAGCAGATGGAGCAGGCAGAACAGAGCAACGAAGAGGACAGAGCAGATGGCACGCCGCAGACAGCTTGAGACCCCCTCGCCCGAGGCGCTGAAGGAAATTGAGGCCGGTATCGACCGCGACCTGGCCCGCGGCCCCGGCCTGCGGCCGCCGATTGCCGATGTGGTGGCGGACGCCGCCCAGCATGCCAGCCCCCTGCCCCAGGCCGACCGCGAAGCGGCTGCCCGCGACAAGGCCGATGCTGAACGGCTGCGCGATGCCGAAGGAAAAGGGCTGGTGGCGGTGGAGATCCCGCTCGAGGATATCACCGCCGATGCCCTCAACCGCGACCGGATCGTGATGGACGAGGAGGAGCTGCAGGAGCTGATGACCTCGATCTCGGTCAACGGTCTGCGCCTGCCGATCGAGGTTTTCGAACCTCAGAACCCGGATGAGGCCGGCAAATTCGCTCTGGTCTCCGGCTTCCGCCGCCTGACCGCCATGCGCCGTCTCAGCACGATGAGCGGCGGCGAGCGTTTTCAAACCATCCCCGCCTTCATCCGGGAACCCGGCAGCATTGCCAATGCGCTGGTCTCGATGATCGAGGAGAACGAAATCCGTTCCGGCCTCAGCCAATACGAACGCGGCCGTGCAGCGGCGTCGGCAGTGCATGACGGGATTTTCCCGACCGTGGACGAGGCGGTGGCGGTACTGTTCCAGAATGCTTCCAAGGCGAAGCGGTCCAAGATCCGGTCCTTTGCGCTGATCCACGAAGAACTGGGCGATATGCTGTCCCATGCGACCGGCCTTAACGAACGGCAGTGCTTGCGTTTGGCAGGCGCTTTGAGGGCGGGCGAAGCCAGCCGCCTCAGAGACGCCCTGGAGCGGGCGGAAGGGCGTTCGGCGGCCGAGGAGTGGGAAGCAATGCTTCCGGCCGTTGAGGAGGCTGAAGGGGCGCCGCAGGATCCCAGCCGCGGCGGCCGCCCCAAATCGGTTCAGAAGGTGGAGAAATCCCGCAAGACCCAGGTCGCCAAGGGCATCACCATCGAGCGCGAGCACGGACCCGCGGGGTATGCCATCCGCTTCTCGGGTTCCGAAGTGACAGCCGAGCTTGTCGACTCAGTGATGGACAACGTGCGCCATCTGCTGGAGCACGGCGGTTAGGGCAGGGGCCCAGAACCGGTTTCGCAGCGAAACCCCGGTCCTGAACGGGCCGGGGTTTTTGGTTCCTGCTGCTGAGGAACGGCGATGGGTTTCGCAGCGAAACCTTGCAGCGCCGCTTGGAAACGTCAGCGCGAGGGGGTGGGTGCCCCGGCTTCCTGCTCTTCATCAGCTCCAGCCGTTAGCACATCTTCCAGCAGGATCTGCTCGGCGTCCGACAGGGTAATGGCTGGGTTCGCGATCAAGTAGACCATGGCGCTGGGTTCGTTCTCGTAAGGGGGCAGGCGGAACAAGCTGCCCCGTGCGGTGAAGGTTTCCGCAAGATGGGTGGGCAGGAAGCCGATGCCTAGCCCGCATTCGATCATCCGGCGGACCTCGTTCACATGGCTGGACTGGCCGCGCACATGCTGGCCGATGGAGGCCCGCGCCCGGAAGGCGGTGACATCACCCATATGGCTGCCGCCCAGCACATCCGCCGTAAAGCCGATGAAGGGTTCGCCGCGCAGGTCGATGGGAGCCAGGCCGGTGCGCCCCGCCAGATGGTAGCCCGAGCCGCAATACAGACCGAAGCGCTCGTTCAGCAGCTCGCGGCAGCTAAGAGATTTCGGAATGACCCCGTCGCAGATCCCCAGGGTCGCCGTGCCGAGTTCCACCATCCGGATCACGTCCGCGGTGGTTGCCACCAGGATCTCAAGTTCGACACCCGGGTATTCCGCAAAGAACCGCGCCAGGCGGCTGTTCAGCTCTTCGCTTTCCACATGGTCGATGGAGGCAATGGTGATCTTGCCGGTCAGCGCCCGCGGGGCGGCTTCAAAGGTGAGCGGCAGTCTTGAGATTGCAGAGTAGATCTCGCTGGCCTGCTCATAGAGCGCCTGGCCCGCCGGAGTGACCGCCAGCCGGTTGCCGCTGCGGGTCAGCAGGCGCTTCCCCGTGCTTGTCTCCAGGCGTTTGATTGCAAGGCTGACCGCCGGCTGCGAGCGCAGTAGCTCTTCGGCGGCCTTGGTCATGCTCTCGTTCTGCACAACCACCATGAAGGTGTAGAGCAGGTTCCAGTCGAGATTTCGGGCAAAGTCACTCATGGGGAAACGCTATGAGATAAATTTGATAAATGCCATGTCTCAAAACTATAAATTTGAGTTAGGCGCGCGCCTCGGGAATCCTCCTGCCAGATCAGCAAACCACCGGGAGGACACCATGTTTGCAAAACTCGCGATGACGGCCGCTGCCGCTTCTGTCTGCGCCACCGCCGCCCTGGCCGGGGACACCGTGGTCCGCATGGGCACCGAAGGCTATTACCCGCCGTTCAACTTCTTCGACAGCGCAGGCCGGATCAAAGGCTTCGACATTGATATCGGCAATGCCCTGTGCGAGCGGATGGAGGTCAAATGCGAGTGGGTGACCACTGACTGGGACGGCATCATCCCGGCGCTGAATGCGGACAAGTTCGACACCATCATCGCCTCGATGTCGATCACTGATGAGCGCAGCAAGATCGTCAGCTTCTCCAATCCCTATTACTTCAACGGCATCCGCTTTGTGGCCGCTGAAGGCCACGGGCTAGAAAATGCCCTGCCTGCCGACCTCAAAGGGCTGGTGATCGGCACCCAGTCCGCCACCGGCGAGGTGGATATTCTGGAAGACTACTTCCCGGACAGCGAGCTGAAGCTCTACCCGAAACTGGACGATGCGCTGCTGGATCTGGAAACCGGCCGGGTTGACCTGGTGCTGGCCAGCCAGTTTGTGCTGGGCGACTGGCTGAAGACCGAAGAAGGCGGCTGCTGCGGGTTTGTCGGCGAGGCCTTTCTGCCGGATTTTGCCAAGGGGACAGGGGTTGCGGTGCGCCAGGCCGACACGAACCTGCGTGACGCGCTGAACGCGGCGCTGGAGGAGATCGTGGCGGACGGCACCTATGACAGGATCCGCGGCGAATACTTTGCCTTCGATATCATGACTCAGCCCAAGAAAGCCTCAGATCATCTGGGCAACTGAGCTGGAGCGGGCCTGCGTGCGGCGCGGGCCCGGCCTTACCGGGCCGCAGAGGCGGCACCGGCACTAGGGAGCATCCTCCATGACCGAACTGTTTTCACTGCTCGCCTTCGGGGACGAGGGCTGGGGGGATGAGCTGTTGCGCGGCTTCTGGGTCACCATGGCGCTGGCGCTGGTGACCGCCCCTTGCGCGCTGTCCATGTCTTTCGTCATCGCCTGGGGCAAGCACGCCAAATCGAAATGGGTCCGCCGCCTGGCCAATGGCTACACCACGGTGTTCCGCAGCCTGCCGGAGATCCTGACCCTGATTATCATCTACTACCAGCTGCAAAGCCTGCTGAACCTTGGAGCAGGGCTGTTTGTCGAGGATGCCAACATTTCTCTCAATGCCTTTGCAGCCGGTGTTGTGGCTCTAACACTGGTGTTTTCGGCTCTAGGCTCTGAGGTTGTGCGCACCGCATACCAGGCAGTGGGGCAGGGGCAGTCCGAAGCCGCCGCCGCCATGGGTCTGCACCGCGGCCAGGCGTTTTTTCTGGTGATCCTGCCGCAAATGTGGCGGCACGCGATCCCGGCCTTCGGGAACCTGTGGCTGATCCTGCTGAAAGACACTTCGCTGATTTCGATCATCGCCGTGAGCGACATGATGCGCTACGCCAACATGGCAATTGCAACCACCCGCGAGCCCTTCTTCTTCTACTCGGTCCTGGCGCTGGTCTATGTGGTGCTGGCCTTCCTCTCCGGGCAGATCCAGACCGTTCTGGAAGCCCGCGCCAACCGCAACCTGGCGGGAGGGCGTTGAGATGCAGAACCATCTGACCGAAAATGCAGACTTGTGGCTGCACGGGCTGCAGAACACCGTCAGCCTGACCCTGCTGGGCTTTGTCCTTGGCTTCTTTGTCGCGGTTCCGCTGGCCGGAGCCCGGCTCAGCAAGCACCGTTTCCTGTCGCGGCTCGCCTATGGCTGCATCTACCTGGTGCGCGGCACGCCGCTGCTGGTGCAGATCTTCATCATCTACTACGGGCTGGGGCAGTTTCATAAGGAGTTCAAAGCTTTGGGCCTGTGGTGGTTCTTCCGCGACGCCTATTACTGCGGCCTTCTGGCCTTCACACTGAACTCAGCCGCCTACCAGGCCGAAATCTTGCGCGGCGGCATCCTGGCAATCCCCAAGGGCACCATCGAGGCCGGCCTGGCCATGGGCCTGCACCGGTTCCAGCGCTTTCGTCTGCTGATCCTGCCGATCACCGTGGCGCGGATGCTGCCCGCCTTCGGCAATGAGCTGGTGCTGCTCCTGAAAGCCTCGGCACTGGTGAGCGTGATCACCGTCCGCGATGTGATGGGGCAGGCGCGCTACCTGTTCGGCGAGACCTTCGACCTCAGCGTCTTCTACATTGCGGCGGCCAACTATCTGCTGGTGGTGCTGGTGATCGAGGCGCTGTGGCGTTGGATGGAAGGCCGCAACGTCTGGCTGCAAACCAAAGGATAACAACAATGAAAACACAGGCAGATGATATCCAGTTCGGCCGCGAGGGGGTGTTCCAGACCGCACCCGGCCCGGACGGTACCC
>JBFOLS010000318.1:0-2633 GCA_040830225.1 Leisingera sp. | reverse complement strand
GCAAGACAAAGGGATACGCGCCTGCATCCCCGGCCGGAAGCAGCGCCAGACCCCGGTCAAATATGACAAGCGCCGGTACAAGCGGCGAAACCGGATCGAGATCATGTTCGGCAGGCTCAAGGACTGGAGGCGCGTCGCGACCCGCTATGACCGCTGTCCCAAGGCATTCCTCTCGGCCATCGCACTCGCAGCTATCGTCATCTATTGGTTATGAATCCTGAGCCTAGGGGTACGAGCCCGTGCGCGGCGAACCTGGTGAGTTGGAAATTGTCGAACAGGAAGCAGATGTGGTCCGGCATATTTCCAGGAGTATGCCGAAGGTGTATCGCCGCGCGACATTGCACGCGCTCTCAACGAGCGGGGTGAGCTGCCGCCGCGCGGCGTCAAGTGGAATGCGTTGACGCTGAATGGGAATGCAAAGCGTGGATACGGCATTCTGCGCAATTCCCTCTATGCCGGGGTGCTCGTCTGGGATCGTGTCAAAATGGTCCGCAATCCTTCGAATGGACGACGGGTCAGCCGTGAGAAACCCCAGGATGCGTGGAAATATGCGGAAGTGCCGCATCTTCGCATTGTTGACGAAGATCTTTGGGGCGCAGTGCGGGCGCGCCTTGCAAAACAGTCTAATGCAAAGAACATCGGAAAATCGACTCGCAAGCCTGCACGCCCTTTCTCGGGCCTGCTGAAGTGCAGCTGCTGCGGTGGCGGTATGTCTATTCACGACCGCAAGGGGAACGCCATTCGCCTGCGCTGCTCGACGGCAAAGGAAAGCGGCACATGTTCAAACACGGGCAAAGTGCGTCTCGACAAGATCGAGGATGTGCTTTTCGAAAACCTGCGCGCAGAGCTGGAGAACCCAAGCTACATTGACGCTTTCATTCGTGAATACAACGCCGAGAGCCGTCGGCTCAGCTCTGGTGATCAAGTGGACAGCAAGAAGCTGGAGCCTGAGCTCAAGGAAGCAGAAACACTGTTCAGGCGCCGCATCTCTCTGTTTGAGAAGGGCATCCTCGAAGGGGAGGAGGGAGAGGCGCAACTGCATGAGGCGAAGGGGCGCGTGGCAGCGGCCAAGGAAGAGCTCAAGGCTTTGGAACAGCAGGCTGAAGAACTGAAGTTCGATCCGGCGTCTGCTGCAACATATGCGGCGGCGCTGGATGGGCTCTTCCTTTCTATGCGATCTGACGGAGGGGGTGCCAACGTCCAAGCGCGTGATGCCATGCGCAACCTTGTCGAGGAAATTATTGTGTCCCCAGCTGAAAAAGATGGCGTGCCCGTTGAGGTTAAAGGGCGTCTCAGTTCATTTGTTTTGGGTGGGCTTGCACAGCGTTCGTCAAACCGATCCGAAAAGGTGGGGGGTTTGGTGGTAGCGGAGGAGGGACTTGAACCCCCGACACGCGGATTATGATTCCGCTGCTCTAACCAACTGAGCTACTCCGCCGCTCGCTGTGTGGAGGCGATTTACGGAATGCCGGGGGCTGGGTCAAGCGGAAAAGCTGCGGAAAGGCGGATTCTTCGGATATTTTTCTTAAGCAGGTGAAAAGCTATCAAAAAGCAAAGGGTTGCATGAGAGTTGCCCTGGTGATGTTCTGCAAGCGAACAGACTAAGTGGGCCAAGCTGCCCAAGCATTAGTCGGACAGATCGTCCAATGCCGACAGCGCCGGCTGCGGCAGTTGGTCCAGTAACTGGAACACTTGGGCGCGGCAGGTCTCACCTGCCCAGTCCGCCGGGTGGAAACTGGCGGGCAGGTCCGGATGCCGCAACACCACACGGCGCCATCGGTGCACAATCAGCGTGCGCAGGGTGCCGGTTTGGGAGGGCGTCAGGCTGGACGGCGGCCGGGTAATCCGGCTCAGGTCCTGCTGCAGGGCAGCGCAGGCCTCGCGCAGATGCTGGGGAAACAGCCGGTTCTTAAGCCAGGCTGGCACAGCGATATTGCTCACCTCTGCTGCCATCAGATCATTCAGATTGCGCGGCATCTGACCATATCCCAATGCAGTGGTGCGGTTCACGGCAACGTAATTGGGCAGCAGCAGGGCTTCATCCAGAGTGGCCTGGCCTGCACCATCCTCGGCAATCAGGAGGTGCCAGTCACTGGGAGCAGCTGCCCGGCGCTCATAGATCCTTGGGGTAACTGCGGCCGATTGGCTGCGCCCGTATTCGGTCAGAAAATGCACCGAGGCGCGTCCCGCCCGGGCGCTTTCGATCCAGCCGTCTTTGCGCAACCGGTGCAAGGCCACCCGGATCGCCTCGGGCTTGATCCCCATCGGCGTAATGATGCGGGTGAGAGCTCCGCCGCTGATCCGGGCGCCCTTTTCTTGGGCCAGATCGCCGAACAGCGACACGATAACCGACCAGACCCGCTGGTTCTGCGGGTCGTTGAGATGCTGCACGGCGGTGTCAAACCAGGGGTTATGCTGTTCATTCATAGGGATGAACATAGTTCGCCCGGGCCGGTTAGGCCAGTCCGGGCGCAAGGCAGTGCTGCCGCTGTCAGCCGCTTCTGCCAGGGTCAGAAGGCGTTCATCGTCAGCAGCTCATACTCTGCTGCAATCTCGTTATCCTGATTGGTGAGAGTGACGTGCCAGCGCACTTCTCCGTATTCCTCGTTGCGCGGTGTCTTCTTCTTGACCGT
>JBFOLS010000317.1:0-5747 GCA_040830225.1 Leisingera sp. | reverse complement strand
TATGACCTCGACGACTGGGAGGAGCCGGGCAACACCCATCCGACCATCGTGATTTTCCCGGCGCTGCTGGCAGTGGCGGAAACCGTCCCGTTGACAGGTGCCCAGATGTTTGCGGCCTATTGCGTCGGCTTCGAAATGATCTGCCGCCTGGGCGAGGCGATGACGCTGGATCACTACACCCGCGGTTTCCACTCCACCGCCACGCTCGGCACAATCGGAGCCGCCGCGGCTTGCGCCCGCGCTCTAGGTCTGACCGCCGAACAAACCACCCACGCCATGGCCATCGCGGCCTCGCAGGCCACCGGCTACACGGTGCAATTCGGCTCCAGCGTCAAGCCGCTGCAGGCAGGCTTTGCCGCCCGTGCCGCCTATGAAGCCGCACTGCTGGCCCGCGCCGGCGCCACCGGCAAGCCGCAGGTGCTGGACGGCGCGCGCGGCTTCAACGGGCTGATGGGGGCAGGGACACCGGACACCTTTGCAACAGCCGTCGCCAAGCTCGGGCAGCCCTGGGCGCTGCAGGAATACGGGCTGCTGATCAAGCCCTGGCCCTCCTGCAGCTACATCCATCGGCTGATGACCATCGCGCTGGAGCTGCGCCAGCAAGCCCCGCACGCGGACATCTCAGAGGTCCGCGCTACCATGCCGGACTTCCACAAGGCGATCCTGCTCTTCGACCGTCCTGCCAGCAGGACCGAAGCGCTGTTTTCGGTACCCGCCTGCACGGCGCAGGTGCTGGTGACCGGCAGTCTAACCATGGCGGACAGCGCCGTCGGCTTCTGGCAGCGCCCCGAGGTCGCGCGGCTGATCGAGGCGACCACGGTCACCACCATCAAGCCGCTGAACCCGGAGCTGAACTACGACCCGGCCCAGCCTGACCGCCTGGAGCTGGTCCTTCGGGACGGGCGTATTCTCTCCGGCACCTGCGATTACCCGCTGGGCTCGCGCCTCACCCCGATGAGCGACGCGCAATTCGCCGCAAAGTACCACTCCACCACCAACCGCCCGGTTGATGAGTTCGAACACTTGCTCGCCTGGACCAGCACTACCGACATTGCAGACCATTTCAGAAAGGCCCTGACATGACCCGCCAACGCCGCAGCGGCGGCCGCGCCGCCCGCAGAACCGAACGCGTAGACGGCGCGGGCTCCGGTCCATCAAACGCGATCTGGCCCGGGATCGAGGGCGGCCGCTTTGCCCCCTTCACCGTGCGGGAGATCGAAATGGTCAGCGAAACCGCCTTCCGCATTCTCGAAGAAATCGGCGTCAAAGGCGCTACGCCCAAGTGCATTGACACGATCTGCAGCGCGGGCGGTTCCTTGACCGAAGACGGTCGCCTGCTGATGCCCGCCAGTTTGGTCGAGCATACTCTGAAAATCGCAGGTCGCGGTTTCAAGCTGCACGGGCAGAAGCCGGAATATGACCTTGACCCCTCCGGTACCCGTATCCACCTGGGCACCTCTGGTGCGGCGGTGCATATTGTTGACAGCCTGACGGGCGAAATCCGCGACAGCACACTGCAGGATCTCTACGACATGGCCCGCCTGGCCGAGGCGCTGCCCAATATCCACATGTTCCAGCGCACCGTGGTGGCGCGCGACCTCACCGACCCGTTTGAGATGGACCTCAACACGGCATACGCCTGCCTTGCAGGCACTGCCAAGCCGGTGGGCGGCTCCTTTACGTCCGAGGAAAACATGGAGGCGGCGGTACAGATGCTGCAGATGATCGCGGGCGGTCCGGACGCCCTGCGGGCGCGACCGCCGTTCTGTGTCTCCACCTGTTTCATCGTGCCGCCGCTCACCTTCGCCGAGGAAGCGCTGGGCGTGATCGAATGCGCCGCCCGTCACGGCATCCCGCTGAAACTGGTCTCCGCCGGGCAGGCCGGTGCCACCAGCCCGGCTCCATTGGCCGGAGCTGTCGCCCAGCAGACGGCGGAGGTGCTGGCTGGCCTGGTCTATGTGAACCTCCTGAACCCCGGCCACCCCGCCACCTTCGGTGCGCTGCCCTTCGTCAGCGACCTGCGCACCGGAGCTATGTCCGGCGGCAGCGCCGAGCAGGGGCTCCTGATGGCCGCCTGTGCCCGGATGGCGCAGCACTACGATATCCCTTGCGCCGTTTCGGCCGGAATGACCGACGCCAAGGTGCCGGATTTCCAGGCCGGATATGAAAAAGGCATCACCGAGCTGCTTTCCGCCCTTTCAGGTGCAAACCTGATCTACGAGGCGGCGGGTATGTACGGTTCCCTGCTGGGCTGCTCGCTGGAGAGCTTTGTGCTGGATAACGACATGATCGGCTCGATCATGCGCGCCACCCGCGGGTTTGAGGTGAGTGAAGAGACCTTGTCGCTGGAGGTGATCCGCGATGTCTGTGTCGGCGGGGCTGGGCACTTCCTGGGCCATGCGCAGACGCTGAACCGGATGGAGAGCGACTACTACTATCCGCCGCTCGCCGACCGCCGCACTCCGCAGGAATGGGCGGCGGCACCGGACAAGGATTTGCTGGAGAAGGCCCGCATTCGCACCCAGGAATTGCTGGCTGCTCCGCTGCCAAGCCACATCCCGGCAGAAATCGACGCCGAGATCCGCAAACGCTTCCCGATTCACGTGCAACAGCGGCTGCACTAGAAGCAGGAAGCCCCGGAAGCTGAGAGCAGCTTCCGGGGCTTTGCTGAGCATTCGGTAATCAGGATTAGTCTAGCGCCATCGCCGCCTTGCGGATGGCTGCTTCGGTCTGCTCGAGGTCTTCTTCCGTCAGCGCCAGGCTTGGGTAGGTCTTGCCTGGCGACTTGAATATGCCTTCCTCGCGCAGCACCGCGTTATAGCGCTTGGTGCGCTCGGCATTTCCTGCCTGGGTGTCGCGGTAGTCCCGTACCTTGGCGTCGGTGAACACCACCTCGAACAGCGCAGGCTCGCCGACGATCTGGAACGGCACACCTGCCTCTTCCAGAGCAGCACTTGTGGCCTGCATCAGGCGCTTGCCGGTGCCGTTCAGCTGATCATAGGCGCCCTCGCGGCGCAGCACTTCCATGGTCTTGAGGCCTGCAACCGCCGCCACCGGGTTGCCCGACAGGGTGCCCAGCTGCATGAGCCAGCCTTCGGCGCCGACCTGCGCCTTGTCGAAATGCTGCATGATGTCGGCGCGGCCCACGATGGCCGCCAAGGGGAAGCCGCCGCCGATCACCTTGCCCAGCGTTGCAAGGTCCGGAGTGACACCGTACAGCTCCTGCCCGCCGCCATAGGTGGAGCGAAAGCCAGTCACCACCTCGTCAAAGATCAAGAGGCTGCCATGCTTCTGTGTCTCCTCGCGCAGCAGCTCCAGGAAGCCGGGCAGCGGCGGTACGATGCGCTGCAGCGGCTCGGCAATAATTGCGGCGATCTCGGACCCGTGCTCCGCCATCAGCTGCTTGATGTACTCAAAATCGTTAAACGGGGCGACCAGCACTTCGGCAGCAACGGAGGGCGGGATGCCGGCGCTGTCCGGCACAGCCTGCGGGAAATTCACCCGCACCGAAGGGGCCAGGCTCATCTGAGCTTCTGCAGACATGCCGTGATAGCCGCCCTCGAACTTCACGATCTTGGTGCGGCCGGTAAAGGCCCGCGCCAGGCGGATCGCATACATGTCCGCCTCGCCGCCGGTGGAGACATAGCGCAGCTGCTCGCCGCAGGGCACCGCACGGCAGATTGCCTCGGCCAGTTCGATGCCGCGGGCGTTGCTGGCAAAGAAGGTCATGCCCTTGGGCAGCTGTTCCAGCACCGCCTCCATCACTTCCGGGTGACCATGGCCCAGCATCATCGGGCCGGAGCCGATCAGATAGTCGATGTATTCCTTGCCGTCTTCATCCCACACGCGCGAGCCCTTGCCTTCGCGGATGACGATACCGGGGTCGAAGTTGCCAAAGCCGCCGGCGGGCAGCACCGCGCGGGCGCGTTCGGTCCATTCGGCCTGGGAGAGGATCTTTTCCATGTCTTCAGTTCCTGTTGAGGGCGGGGTTGCCCATTGTTAGATAATTTTTGACCAATAAGTCAAAAATTAATCGATCACAGCTGCGGGAGCGCCCAGTCCCTCGCGGTCCGGGCGCACGCCCAGGCCGGGGCCCTCGGGCGGGGCGATGCGTCCATTGCGGCGTTCAGGTCCGGCCGGGTCCAGCCGCGGGCTGACGTAGGAGGAGAGGTCGCAGACATTCATCACGCTCAAAGGCTCGGTCGAAGCGCCCAGATGCAGCAGCGCCGCGGTGGTGATGTCCGACCCCCAAGTGTCCTCGATGCACATCTTGGCGCCCAGATGCAGGCAGAGGTCACGCGCGCGGCGCGAAGCTGAAAGCCCGCCGAATTTCGAGAGTTTGATGGCCACCGCATCCATGACGCCCGCGGCATGGCCTGCCAGCAGCGAGGCGGTGTCAAAAGCGTTCTCATCCATCTTCATCGGCAGCCCGCAGGCCGCGCGGACACGGGCGCAGTCCTCGATGGTGGCGCAGGGCTGTTCCAGCATAATGTCGAGATCAGCCACTGCGCGGCCCACGCGGGAGGCGTCCAGCGAAGTGGCGCCGCAGTTCCAGTCGCCATAGACCAGCGGGCCGTCGCCCACCGCTTCGCGCACCATCCGCAGCCGGGCTACATCGGCCTGCCAGTCGCGGTCCGCGCCAAGCTTCACCTGGAACTGGGCGATGCCGGTCGCCTGCGCCTCCTTGGCGATACGCGCCATTTCTTCCGGCGCGACGCAGGTGATCGAGTGATACAGCGGCATATCTGCCTGCCGCTGCCCGCCCAGGAGCGCATGGAGCGGCAGATCGGCTGCCTGCGCGGTCAGGTCCCACAAGGCAATGTCGATAGCCGACTTGGCATAGGGGTGGCCCTGCAGCCAGCTATCCAGTCTCGCCATCACCGCCTCCGGCCCCACCGGATCGGCGCCCAGCAGCACCGGCGCCATCTCCTCGACCGCCGGCACCACGCCGCGGGCATAGGCGGGCAGGTAATGCGGGATCGGGCAGACCTCGCCCCAGCCGGTCAGGCCAGTGTCAGTATCCAGCGCCAGCACCACGCTTTCGACCGTGTCGCAGGTCTTGCCCTCGGCCATGTAATAGGCGGTGTGGCTGGTCAGCGGCACGTGCCACAGGGAGATCCGGGTGATTTTCATGTGTTTGTTCCCAAGTCGGACTTCTTCAGAAGATCTTCACCGCGCCAGAAGGCTGCCGCCAGCAGCGGGCCGGGCACCATATCGATGGCATGTTTCTGGTGTGGAGCATGGTGGATGATGCCGCCGGGGCCGGCATCCCGCGCCGGGCGGCCCTCGGAATTGAACCGGGCCTGGCCCGCGAGGATCAGATAGGTTTCCTCGGGCGCGTGCGAATGCTCGTCATAATGCTGCCCCGCGCCCCAGTAGCCGATGGACAGCCGCATCTCATCGCTTTGGTAGAGCCCTTCGGGCGAGATCAGGTTGACCCAGCCGTAGTTGTCCAGCCAGTCGCGGGAGAAGCCGTCGGCCTCGGTATAGGTCTGCTGCCAGCGTAAGCTGGGGATTGCGTTAATGAGGGCCTGCACCGCATCCTGCGTGGAACCGGCGGGGGCCGGGTTGCTGTGTGTGCTCTCTCCTCGCAAGGCACTGATCTTCCCGCAGACCGGCAGGCCGCGCGGCGGCACCTTCAGCAACGGCAGGTTCCGCATTCGCGCGGCAAACCAGCCCAGACCTTCGGTGCGGGCCGCCAGCCGTGTCAGTTCCTGCAAGAGCCGTGCGGGCATTACCTCAGCCTC
>JBFOLS010000316.1:0-4566 GCA_040830225.1 Leisingera sp. | reverse complement strand
TGCGGGCGGCGGATACGCCGGAGCGGGATCTGGTCAATATGCTGCTGGCGGAACTCTGCCCGCATGACTTCCGCCAGTTGTTCATCTGCCACAAGGAGCTGTTTTACAGCCAATACCGCGGCTGGCCGGAAACCAAGAGATCTTACGCGGCGGAGTTTCTGGCGCGGGAGTATGCGGTGGACAAGGCCGGCGCGCGGGAAGCGCTGTTCGGGCATGAGCCGGATATGGAGGGCCGCTCGCCCGCATTGCCGCGGGTGCGGCGCAAGGGGATGGTCGAACGGGTCGGCCCCTGGGGGGCGGTGAACCGGGTGCGGGGGCGTTAGAGATGTTCGGTTTCTTCCGCCTTGTTCTGATCCTGCTGGTCGGGCTGACCGTGATCTACGGCGCTGCGGTTCTGTACTCGCGCGAGATGCGGCGGGCGCAACTGAAGCGGCGCTGGAAACAGAAGGGGTTGACCGGCGACCGCGCGGCCTTCATCCAGCGGGGGCTGAAGCAATACGACCGCTCGCCCCGGCGCAAGCTGCTGCTGCTGATCTACATCATTCCGCTGGGAGCGCTGATGCTTCTGGTCTACGTCATTAACTTCATGTGAGGTGCGCGCCATGCGTTTCGTCAAATGGGCTTTCCTGATCACCTTCTGGGTGCTGTTCGGCGCCTTCCTGCATTACACGCTGCCGCAGTACGACGTGGTGCGCATCGTTAATACCTATGAGGAGCGCCAGGAGCTGAACGACTGGACCCGCATCTTCTGGTCCAAGCCGGATGACCAGTCGGCGGAGCTCTTGAACCGCGACGTGCAGTTCATCCAGGGCGTGCGCCCCAACGGTGATCCCATTGTCTACCGCAACGAGGATACCGGCTGGAACTGGCCGCCCTATTTCAAGTTCGACACAGCAAACCTCTATACGGACGCCAATGATGCGGTCTCGACCAAGGACGCGCCGGAGTGGGTGTCGGTCATGCATTACGGCTGGCGCAACCAGTTCCTGTCGATCTTCCCCAATGCGGTGACGATCAAACCGGTGGCGGGGCCCGACGACAAGCCGACCAACTGGTTTGCGATCATCTTCCTGGTGCTGCTGGCGGCGGTGATGTGGGCCATCTACGTGCGCTGGCGCAGGTTCCGCCAGGCCAGGATCGATCCGATGATCGAAAGCGCCGAGGACAGCCTTTATGCGGCGGGCGACGCGATTGCCGAGCGCAAAGGCCGCTTCCGGCGCTGGCTGGATACCTGGAAATCGAAGTGAGGAAAGGCCGCCGTTGGGGCGGCCTTTGTCCTTATTCCTGACACGCGGCTTCAGCCCTTTGGCGGCACCAGGACAAAGTTTCCGAAATGGGTTTTCTCCAGGAACTCCTGCTGGGCTTGGGCGATGTCCTTGAGCGGGAAGATCTTGGAGACGAGGGGGCGGATTTCGCCGCGCTCGATATAGGAGACCAGGTTGGGAAACACTGGCTCGTCCCAGGCGGTGCAGCCGATCAGGGTGATGTCCTTGAGATACATGTCGCGCATGTCCAGGTCGACCACAGGCCCGGCGATGGCGCCGCTGGAGACCAGGCGGCCGCCGCGTTTCAGCACCTTGAGCATCTGGGGAAAGCCGGATCCGGCAACATTGTCGACAACGGCGTCTACGCTTTCTTCGCCCAGCTCTGCCACCAGATCGCTGCCGCGTTCAAGGATGATATCAGCGCCCAGCACCCGAAGCTGGTCTTCTTTTCCCTTGCTGGTGATGGCTGCCACCCGTGCGCCGCGGCGCTTGGCCAGCTGCACGGTGGCTGAGCCAACGCCGCCCGAAGCCCCGGCCACGAGCACCAGTTCAGCCGCACGGACATTGGCCCGGTGCAGCATGTTTTCGGAAGTGCCGTAGGCACAGGGGATTGTTGCCAGCTCCTCGTCTGACCAGGTGCAGTCTACCGGGAAGACTTCGGAAGCGGGGACTTTGACATATTCGGCAAAAGCACCGTCGAAATCGGACGCCATCCAAATATTGTCTTTGACCTTATAGCCGTTGGGGCGCATGCAGGCGCGGACCAGGACGCGTTTCCCGATCAAATCTTGTCCGGCGCTGCCGCCGGCAGAGACAACCTCGCCGCAGCAGTCAGTACCCTGGATCAAAGGGAAGGGGGTTGCCTTGTTCCAGCCTCCATCGGCCTTTTGTTCAGCCTGGGTTTCCTGCTGGCCTGCCGCAGCAGCAGTGTCCGCCGTGACGCTGGAGGAGTACCAGCCTAACCGTGTGTTGATCTCGGTATTGTTGACCCCGGCTGCAAGAACACGCAGCAGCACCTCTCCGTTTCCAGGCTCCGGGAGCGGCACGGATTTGTACTCCAGCTTGTCATAGCCGCCGTTGCCGGTGGTCACGACGGCCATCATTGTTCTTGCGCTGCGGTCTGTTGCCGGTCCGGTCATGGGGGGCTCTTTCTGATTGTTCGGGCTGCCGAAGAGTCTTGGAATTCCTTGCAATTATTGACTGCACGGCGGCGGCGGCGGCAAGGACCGATTTCCGCGGCATGGCTGTTTTCCCCGCGGTTCCCGGATTTGCGAATCGATTCGCCTGACCGAATCTAGGCTAACTCCGTTCAAGATCAGAGGTTTGCCGCAAACGGACCGGCGAGTGCCGGTTTGAGATTTTACTGCCGGATGCGGCCGACAAGGCATCAAACCTGCATGTCTTTTTCCGGTTTCGGCGGGTCGGATTTGTTTTCGCGGACCGGTCCGTGATCGGGCAATTTCCGCCTCAGCAAGGTGCCGTCCTTCGGGGCGGAGAATTGGGAAGCTGGTGAAATTCCGGCACTGCCCCCGCAACGGTGACTCCGGGTCAGGCCTGGCAATGACCACTGAAGCACGCGCTTCGGGAAGGTGCCAGGCCCCGCCGCCAAGCGGCCCCGGGCCAGTCCGGAAACCAGCCTTGCCATGAAAACACGTCAACCGCGGGCGGCGGCGGGGCGGTTGCAGGTTTGCCCTGCAGTCTCTCAATCCTTGCCCGCACCCTAGCCACGACGCCGCGGGGATGCGGCAAAGGAGAGAAGCAGATGCTTCACGACAGCGAGATTCTGGCCAAACTGGTGGCCCGGCAGAAAAACTATTCCTTGGAACAGGCATTCTACACCGATCCGGGGGTACTGGATCTGGACATGCGCCAGATCTTCTACCGCGAATGGCTGTTTGCCATTCCTGCCTGCGAAATCCCCAAGGCGGGCAATTTCGTGACCCATCAGGTGGGCTCTTACAATGTCATCATCGTGCGCGGCACCGATGGTGAAGTGCGCGCCTTCCACAACGCCTGCCGCCACCGCGGCTCGGTTGTCTGCAAGGCCAAGAAGGGCAATGCGCCCAAGCTGGTCTGCCCCTACCACCAGTGGACCTATGAACTGGACGGCTCGCTGCTGTGGGCGCGCGACATGGGGCCGGATTTCGATGCCTCCAAGCATGGGCTGAAGCCGGTGCACTGCCGCGACCTGGAAGGGCTGATCTATATCTGCCTGGCGGATGAGGCACCGGATTTTGATGCCTTTGCCGATGTGGCCCGCCCCTATCTGGCGCCGCATGACCTGGGCAATGCCAAGGTGGCCTATGAAAGCTCGATCATCGAGAACGGCAACTGGAAGCTGGTCTGGGAGAACAACCGCGAGTGCTATCACTGCGGCGGCAACCACCCGTCGCTGTGCCGGACCTTCCCGGAAGACCCCTCGGTCACCGGGGTTGAGGGCGGCGAGACCCCGCCGCATCTGCAGAAGCATTTCGACCGGATTGAGGCCGCAGGTATCGCGTCGCAGTTCCGGATGGATGCACGCGGCCAGCACCGTCTGGCGCGGATGCCGCTGAATGAAGGCGCCGAGAGCTATACCCTGGACGGCAAGGCAGCTGTGGCCAGGAAGCTGGGCCGGGTGCCCTTTGCCGATGCAGGCACGCTCTTGAAGTTCCACTACCCGACCACCTGGAACCCCTTCCTGCCGGATCATTCCATCGTGTTCCGGGTGACTCCGATCAGCCCGACCGAAACCGAAGTCACCACCAAATGGCTGGTGCACAAGGATGCGGTTGAGGGCCAGGATTATGACCTGAAACGCCTGACCGAGGTGTGGGTCGCCACCAATGACGAAGACCGGATCGTGGTCGAGGACAACCAGAAGGGCATCAACTCGCCCGCATATGAACCCGGCCCCTACTCGGAAGTGCAGGAAAGCGGCGTGATCCAGTTCTCCAACTGGTATGCCGACCACCTGACCCGCGCGCTGACCGGCCGCCACCTGATCGCGGCGGAGTAAGCGCATGGGACTGCAGGCCAATTTCGAGACGCTGGACGAAACCCTGGCGTGGAAGGACGACGAGATGCTGGAATGCGTCTCGGTTGTGCCGGAGGCGCCGAACACCGCCACCTTCAGCTTCCGTGCGCCTTCGGGCGCGTGGTTCAAATACCAGCCGGGGCAGTTCCTGACACTGGAGCTGCCGGTGCCGGGGGAGACCGTCTGGCGGACCTACACCATCAGCTCGTCGCCGTCGCGGCCGTTGTCGACCTCGGTCACGGTGAAGGCGCAGGCCGACAGCATCGGCACACGCTGGATGCTGGA
>JBFOLS010000315.1:0-2026 GCA_040830225.1 Leisingera sp. | reverse complement strand
CATCGGCGTGTTCCAGAAACTGTGGGACTATGTCGACAACTTCTACCTGGTGAACGCCTGGATCCCGAAGTCCGCCGCCATCGTCAACAAAGACGCCTGGGACGCGCTGAGCCCGGAAACCCAGGCCGTTGTTGAAGCTGCCGCCGCCAAGGCCGAAGCGGATGTCTGGGCCGCGGTTGCAGATGTGACGGCGGGCTACAACCAGACCCTGGCGGAAAACGGCATGAAAGTCGCGGAACCTTCCGCGCAGCTGATGAACGAGTTCCAGGCCATCGGTGAAACCATGTCGGCGGAATGGGCCGGGAACGCCAGCGGTGCGGGCAAGGCCGCGATGGATGCCTACAAAGGCAACTGATCCCCGCTTGCCAGTCCTGCCCCGGAGCCAAGGGTTCCGGGGCCTTTCCGAAGGAGAATGAAATGCCTGGTCTGTTTCAGTTCCTCGACAGAGCGCTGCACCGCCTCTACTGCCTTTGCGGCTTCCTTGCTGCCGGTTTCATCGCGCTGATCGTAGTGCTTGTCATGATCAGGATCGGCTCCCGCCTCGGCGGCTTCTATATCCCCGGTCTCAGCGAATATTCCGGCTACTGCCTGGCGCTGGCGGGGGCTTTGGGGCTTGCCTATACCTTTGGCGAGCACGGCCATATCCGGGTGGAAATGCTGATCGAAGGGCTGCGGCAGAAATCGCGCTTCCGCCTGGAGATCCTGGTGCTGGGCGTCGCCACTGCCTTCTCCGGCTACCTGGCGTGGTACACCGCCAAGCTTGCCTATGTCTCCTACCTTTATGACGACATCAGCTCAAAGTCCGACGAGATCCACCTGGTGATCCCGCAGACGCCGTTTGCCCTGGGCTGGAGCATCTTCACCCTGTGCCTGTTCCACACGCTGATCCGGGCGCTCGCCACCAAAGAGCTGGGCTACCTGCAGCACAAGGGCACCGCAGGGCATTGAGGACCAATCATGTATGAAATCGCACTCACACTATTGCTGGTGACCTCGCTGCTGGTGTTCCTGGCCGGCGGCCTGTGGATCGGGCTTTCTCTGATGGGCGTCGGCTTTCTGGCGATGACGGCTTTTACCAGCCGCCCCGTTGGCGATGCCCTGGCCACCGTTGTCTGGTCGCATACCTCGCTCTGGGGGCTTGCCTCGCTGCCGGTGTTCATCTGGATGGGCGAGATCCTGTTCCGGACACGACTTTCCGAAAGCCTGTTCAACGGCCTTGGCCCGCTAATGCGGCGGATGCCGGGCGGGCTGATCCATGTGAACATCGTCGGCTGCGCCACCTTTGCCGCCATCTCCGGCTCTTCCGCCGCAACGCTGGCCACCATCGGCAAGATCACCGTGCCGGAGCTGCGCAAGCGCGGCTACCCGGACAAGATGGCCTATGGCACGCTGGCAGGCGCCGGCACGCTGGGGCTGCTCATTCCGCCGTCGATCACCATGATCGTCTATGGCGTTACCGTGCAGGAATCCATCGGCCGCCTGTTCATTGCCGGCATCCTGCCGGGGCTGATGCTGGCCGGGCTGTTCATCGGCTATGTCATGCTGTGGGGCGTCTTCACCGAAGAGGGCCGCAAGCACCGCGAAGAACGCGCCTCTTGGCGCGAGAAACTGGCGGGTGCCCGCGAACTTGCTCCGGTGGTTGGCCTGATCATCGGCGTGATCGGCTCGATCTACCTTGGCATCGCCTCCCCGACCGAGGCTGCCGTCCTGGGCGTTCTGGGTGCGCTGCTTTTGTCGGCGCTGCAGGACTCGCTGAGCTGGGACAGCTTCCAGGCCTCACTAATGGGCGCGACCAAGACAACCTCGATGATCATGCTGCTTCTGGCGGGCTCCGCCTTCCTGACGCTTGCCATGGGCTTCACCGGCCTGCCTCGGGCGCTGGCGGACTGGATCGGCGCGATGAACCTGTCGCCCTGGACGCTGATTGCCGCGCTGACCCTGTTCTACATCATCCTGGGCATGTTCCTGGACGGGATTTCCGCCATCGTGCTGACCATGGCGGTGATCGAGCCGCTGGTGCGCGGTG
>JBFOLS010000314.1:0-4385 GCA_040830225.1 Leisingera sp. | reverse complement strand
CAGGTTATCGAGGCGTCAGGCAGCATCCGCAACGGTGCGGCTGAGATCAGCCAGGCTTCGGACGACCTGTCGCACCGCACCGAAAGCCAGGCGGCAACGCTGGAGCAGACGGCGGCGGCGCTGGATGAGCTGACCGCGTCGGTGAAATCCGCGGCTGAGGGCGCCCGCAGCGTGGAGACCACCATGGCCGATGCGCGCACCGAAGCGGAGAACAACCGCGAGGTGGTGCAGAGCGCGGTCTCGGCGATGACCGAGATCGAGCAGAGCTCGAACCACATCAGCCAGATCATCTCGGTGATCGACGACATCGCCTTCCAGACCAACCTCCTGGCGCTGAACGCAGGCGTCGAGGCGGCACGCGCTGGCGAGGCCGGCAAGGGCTTTGCGGTGGTCGCAAGCGAGGTGCGGGCGCTGGCGCAGCGCTCCTCGGATGCGGCGATGGAGATCAAGACGCTGATCGGCGACAGCTCGAAACAGGTGGAGCGCGGCGTTGATCTGGTCGGCAAGGCCGGCGAGGCGCTGCAAAGCATCGTCGAGCAGGTCACCCATATCTCGCAGCTGGTTTCCGGCATCGCCGAAGGCGCGGCCGAGCAATCGACCGGGCTGAATGAGATCAACACCGGGGTGACGCAGCTGGATCAGGTGACCCAGCAGAACGCTGCAATGGTGGAAGAAGCCACCGCGGCGGGCCATATGCTGAACACCGATGCCGGCAAGCTGTCGGAACTGGTGGCGCATTTCCGGGTGGCCGGCGGCCGCCAGGCGGCAGCAGCCGCAATCTCCGGCAAAGCTTCCGAGCAGCAAAGTGCTGATTGCCCGCCGACTGAATCCGTCCGAACGAAAGCAGCAAATTGAGCCCTTATTGAGCCTCTGGACCTGCAGGCTTGACAGCCTGCAGCCGGAACTGCCGCTGTAAATCCATGCTGGCCGTTTCCGGTGAAGAGCACCCGATAGCGCAGTGCCCCACTGCGCCTCCGGCAAACTCCGGCGGAGCAGATCCCGCTGGGGCCAACTGCTAAGTCAAGAAGTACACATCAGCCAAGCCGTGTTTTTTAGCAGCAGAACGCCGTCCAAGAACAGGCTGTTGGGCCTAGCCCAATTCTCGGGCAGCCAGGAGAAACCACATGGCGGGGCAATGGTGGCAAGGCCGGTTTCCACAATAGCCTTGGAAGTTGCCTGGACTCCTTCGCTACCGGACCGTGACGGCTCTCAATGACATGCTACCAATGTCAAACTATCGAATATGAGCGGCCTTTCACTGGACGATTTGCGACACGTCTTTCAATGTGAAATGGCAACCACACACTCGATGCACCCTAAAAATAGGGAGAGTGACTAGTTTTCCGCTCAGCGCCTCCAGTATTCAAGTTTGCGGCATTGGGAATTCAGATTATTCGAAAAACTTCATTTGCGCATCCTTTGCGGTACACACTTTTTCAGGACTTTCCTGATTAACACTCCTCAATGCCCGGGCTGCAGCCCGGACCCAGCCGATAGCAGGAGATACTGCCGATGCCCCGGACCGCAAAACTGCCGCTTAAACTGAAACTGCCGATGATCATGGTTGCGTTGACAGGCGCCTTTCTGGTCACCGTTGCCCTGCTGGTCTATTCAATGGCCGAGCGCAGCATCCGCGAAAACGCCTTGGCAGCCCAGGAAATCGAGGCAAAGTCCGGTGCCCAGGCGCTGGAGTTCCTGCTCAAGGCTGCACGCTCGGATGTGTCGAGCCTGGCCGGTCAGCCCGCGGTGTTCCGTGCCATCAGCAATTTCGAGCGGGTGATCGGGATGGTCGAGGAAGACGATCCGGTATCCTATCTGATGCAGACCTACGCTTCCGGGAACCCGCACCCTGCCCACCAGCGCGAAGAGCTGACGGATGCCGGGGACGGTTCCTACTACAATCAGTCGCATGTGACGTATCATCCGACCTTCCTGCAAAGCCTGCGCCTCAATGGTTATCAGGACCTGTATCTGATCAGCGCAAAGGGGCAGGTGGTCTATTCGGTGAAGAAGCAGGCCGATTTCATGAGCGAAGTCCAGTCAGATGCCGACAATGGGTTGGCCAAGGTGTTCGAGGCGGCCATGCAAGCTGAAGCCGGGGATGTTGTCGCTGCGGATTTCGCCGCATACAGCCACAGCGCCGAAGGGGTTGCAGCCTTCATGGCCGCACCCGTGTTTACCAAGCGCGGAGATATCGCCGGGGTGATCGCGGTGCAGCTTGGCAGTGCGGGCATCGTCGATGCGCTGACCAGCAATTTGTCCGGCGGCAGTCATCAGAACATCTTTGTGGTCAGCAGCGATGGCCTGGCCCGGAGCCCATCTTCAGTTGAAGGGCTGTTCCCCGTATTGCAGAAAATGCCGGAAACCCAGCAGATCCGCGCTGCCAAGGCAGGGGAGGCCGGTCAATTTGCAACGGAAAACTCCTCACTCGGCGAAGCGGCAATCGCGCTGGTGATGCCCCTGGAACTGCACGGGTTCGACTGGTCCCTGGTTCTGGAGACGGACGAGCGGACCGCCTTTGCCATGGTGGAGCGGATCCGGCTGGCCGCCGCCGGGCTGATCGCTGCAGCCCTGCTGGTAGCTATTGGTGTCTCTTGGGTTGCCGCCCGCAGCGTCACCCGCCCTGTGCATGCCCTGCGGGAGGCGACCAACGCGCTGGCGAGCAGCAACTACGATTGCGAGATTCACGGGCGCAACCGGGGCGATGAACTCGGCGATCTGGCCCGCAGCCTCGACAGCTTCCGCGGCAAGCTGAAGGACGCCGATGCCGCTGCAGCGCGGGAGGTGGAAGCGGCGCGGCACACAGCTGCGGTTGTCTCAAGCATGAGTGCTGCCCTGTCCGAACTGCAGCGCGGCAATCTGGCTTGTGACATCCAGAACCCGTTCGACGGCCAGTACGAAACGCTGCGGGAGAATTTCAACCGGAGCCTGGACAAGCTCCGTTCCTCGATGAGTGCCGTTGTCGGCACCGCCGGAAGCGTCGGCCAGTTTTCCGAGGAACAGCGCAGCGCGGCAACGGATATGGCGCACCGGACCGAGAACCAAGCAGCAACTCTGGAGGAAACTGCCGGCGCGATCCGTGATCTGACCGGCGGAATCCGGTCCACTGCCGAGCGGGCAGGGCGGATGGATGAAACCATGCGCGGCGCCCGCAGCGAAGCGGAGCAAAGCACCCAGGTGGTGACCTCAGCCGTTGCAGCGATGGACCAGATCCAGGAGGCCTCGGCAGAAATCTCCAAAATCATCAACATGATCGACGACATCGCCTTTCAGACCAACTTGCTGGCGCTGAATGCCGGGGTTGAAGCGGCCCGGGCCGGGCAGGCGGGCGCCGGCTTTGCCGTGGTCGCCTCCGAGGTGAGGGCGCTGGCGCAGCGTGCCTCAAATGCGGCCGGGCAAATCAAGGTGCTGACCAGCACAAGCGAAGAGCATGTGGCCAATGGTGTCTCGATGGTTGGCCGGGCCGGTGATGCGCTGACCAGTATCATTGAGCAGGTGTCGAGTGTCTCCGGCCTGGTGAGTGAAATCGCGGATGGCGTACGGGCACAGTCCCGCGGGCTGGAAAAGATCGACGGCGCAATGCATCAGCTTGACAGTATGACCCAGCAGAATGCGGCGATGGCCGAACAGGCAGCTGCGGCCAGCCAGCTGCTGCAGAATGAATCGAACAGCCTGACGGATATCGTCGGCCGGTTCGATCTGGGTGCATCCGGCCGTGCTGAAGCCGGTTGGAACAGGGGCAGCCGACAGCGCCTGAGTGCTTGAACGCCGGATGCTCAAGTTGCACGTTTCGTGAACCCGGCCAGGATTGGGAAACAGCGCTTCAAGCGCGAATTGCACCAAGCTTCGCATTTCGGCATTGTTGAAAGATGGCAAGGGGCATCCGAGTTCGCCATTCACATGATTAATCGCTTAGCCGTAACGGCTAAGCGCTGCCTCAAGCAGAACTGGACGTCGATGGAGATGGCAATTACTTGTTCGTCTCATGCCGCCAAGAATGGATGTCCCGGATGATCATTGAACTCCCGAAACGGACTTTTGAGCTTTTGCACCCGGTTCGAGAGCGGACGTAGACGAGACGCTTGACTCAGAATTAGCGTTTTGCCATTCAGCAAATCGTGACCGGTTCCGCGAGTGTTTCAATGCGCAGCGGAAGAAATAGGGAACACGGTGCGGCGTACCCATAAGGGACCAAATCCGTGACTGCCCCCGCAACTGTAAGCGGTGAGTGACGCTGAAAACGCCACTGGGAGTTTCCCGGGAAGGCCAGCTGAACCAAGACCCGCGAGTCAGGAGACCTGCCGGACACAGGACCGAGGCCCCGTTTGCGGGGTTTCGACTCTTTTCCACCGGACGCCGGGGTGAGCGTCTGGCGCGATTGCCGT
>JBFOLS010000313.1:0-8495 GCA_040830225.1 Leisingera sp. | reverse complement strand
TCATCAAACGACCAGCCGCGGCTGCGGATCTGTACAAGATCTGCGCGCAAGGCGTCCGGGGAGGTGAGGGTTTTTGCGGTGAACCGCTCCAGCGTGCGGCCGCGCAGAAAGCGGCTGAGCTGATCTTCTTCAAAGCAACTGAGCAATGCCTTTCCAATGCCTGAAGCATGCATCGGCGAGGTGGTTCCGGGCGGAAAGAAAGCACGGATGGACTCATGCGTTTCCACCTGGCTTACAAACATCACATCGCCGCCGCGTTCGATGCCGAGGTTGGAGGTCTCACCTGTTGCCTCCATCAACTCGCGCATCACCGGCCGGGCACGCTCAATCACACTGGAACGGCGCAGGAAGGCGGAGCCGAGCCGGAACGCCATGGCGCCGATGTGCCAGGTCTGGCTTTGCGGCTCCATCTCGACAATCTGGCGCGCCTCCAGGGTGGCCAGCACCCGGTACATGGTGGCCGCGGACTGATCGAGCTTAGTCGAGAGTTCCGTCAGCGTCATGCCGCTGGCCCCGGCCAGCGCGTCCAGCACATCCAGCGCCCGGTCGAGCGACTGAATCGTGGCCGGCTGGCTGGCGGAATCAAAGCTTTTGGGGCGGCCTTTGCGGCGCGGCGGCTGGGGCATTTTCTGGCCTTTCTAGGCAATTCAAGCAGCAGCTTTTGGATAATTATGAAAATCACTTCTGTACAGTGAAAAAACTAAAGCATTTGAAAATATGCGATATTTCTTTGTTTCTCCAGTTTTTGAAAGCTTTTTTCAAAAAAGTTCCCCTGTAAGCCTCTTCTCCTTAAAGTGAAGGAAATCGCCACAGGAGGGCACGAAATGAGCTTTCAAAATCCGGTTTTCATCCCCGGTCCGACCAACATGCCCGAAGCACTGCGCAAGGCAGTGGATATGCCGACGCTGGACCACCGTTCGCCGCTGTTCGGCCAGATTCTGCATCCGGCACTGGCCGGTGTGAAGAAGGTTCTGAAAAGCGAGCACGCCGAGATTTTTGTCTTCCCGTCGACCGGAACCGGCGGCTGGGAAACCGCGATCACCAATACTCTCAGCGCAGGCGACAAGATCCTGGCCTCCCGCAACGGCATGTTCAGCCACCGCTGGATCGACATGTGCCAGCGCCACGGGCTGGAAGTTCAGGTTGTTGAAACTCCTTGGGGTGAAGGCCTGCCCGCGGACCGCTACGAGGAGATCCTCACCGCTGACACCGCCCATGAGATCAAGGCGGTTCTGGCGACCCATAACGAGACCGCGACCGGCGTCAAATCCGACATCGCCGCTGTCCGCCACGCGCTGGATGCAGCCGGCCACCCGGCGCTGCTGTTTGTGGACGGTGTGTCCTCCATCGCGTCGATGGATTTCCGCATGGATGAGTGGGGCGTCGATATTGCCGTCACCGGCTCGCAGAAGGGCTTCATGCTGCCGCCGGGCTTGGCCATCGTTGGCTTCTCGCCCAAGGCAATGCAGGCGGTCGAGACAGCGACCCTGCCGCGTACTTTCTTTGATATCAAAGACATGGCCAATGGCTATGCCAACAGTGCCTATCCCTACACGCCCTCTGTCGGCCTGCTGAACGGTTTGAACATGGCTTGTGGTATGCTGCTGGACGAAGGGCTGGAGAATGTCTTTGCCCGCCATCACCGGATTGCTGAAGGCGTCCGTGCCGCGGTCCGCGCCTGGGGGCTGGATCTCTGCGCCGTGTCGCCGGACGTCTACTCGGACAGCGTCAGCGCCATCCGCACGCCCGAAGGCTTTGACGCCAACAAGTTCGTCAGCCTGGCGGCCGAGAAATACGGCGTCGCCTTTGGCACCGGCCTGGGTGAGGTCGCGGGCAAGGTGTTCCGCATCGGCCACCTGGGCAGCCTGACGGATGTGATGGCGCTGTCCGGTATCGCGACTGCGGAAATGGTCATGGCCGACCTGGGCCTCAACATCCCGCTGGGCTCGGGCGTGGCGGCTGCACAGGACTACTACCGCGGCAACACCGCAGCCAGCACCAAGGCTGCCGCCTGATGAAGGATACAGCGATGTATATCCCGACCTATGAGGACATGCTGGCTGCGCATGAGCGCATCCAGCCCCATATCCGCCGCACGCCGGTGCGCACCTCGGCCTTTCTGAACGAGCTGACCGGAGCCGAACTGTTCTTCAAATGCGAGAACTTTCAGGAGCCGGGCGCCTTCAAGGTGCGCGGTGCCACCAATGCGGTTTTCGGGCTGGATGAGGCGCAGGCCGCCAAAGGCGTGGCGACGCATTCCTCGGGCAACCATGCCTCCTGCCTGTCATATGCAGCGATGCGGAGCGGCATTCCCTGCAACGTAGTGATGCCGCGAACGGCTCCGCAGGCCAAGAAAGACACCGTGCGCCGCTATGGCGGCAGGATCACCGAATGCGAGCCCTCGACCAGCTCGCGCGAGGAGACCTTTGCCAAGGTGCAGGCGGAAACCGGCGGCGACTTTGTGCACCCTTACAATGACCACCGGGTCATCGCAGGGCAGGGCACCTGCGCCAAGGAGTTCGTGGAGCAGACCGACGGCCTCGACATGGTTGTGGCCCCGATCGGCGGCGGCGGCATGATCTCGGGCACCTGCCTGACTCTGTCGACGCTGGCACCGGAAACCCAGGTGATCGCTGCCGAGCCGGAACAGGCCGACGATGCCTACCGCAGCTTCAAGGCGGGCTACATCATCGCTGATGATGCGCCCAAGACCGTGGCTGACGGGTTGCTGGTGCCGCTGAAGGAGCTGACCTGGCACTTCGTCTCAAACCACGTCAGCGAGATCTACACCGCGTCGGATGCCGAGATCATCGAGGCGATGAAGCTGATCTGGAAACACCTGCGCATCGTGATGGAACCGTCCTCGGCGGTGCCGCTCGCCACCATTCTGAAAAACAAAGACGCCTTCGCGGGCAAACGCGTGGGCCTGATCGTCACCGGCGGCAATGTCGACCTCGACAAGCT
The DNA here is from genome assembly GCA_040830225.1 of Leisingera sp. Lineage (GTDB taxonomy): Bacteria > Pseudomonadota > Alphaproteobacteria > Rhodobacterales > Rhodobacteraceae > Leisingera. The sequence goes on along the minus strand of JBFOLS010000313.1, from coordinate 5,531 downwards.
GCCCTGGATGAACAGCTAAACTGGGGAATATAACCATGAACGCACAGACCAAATTCGAAGAGCTTGAAGTCGGCTATGACGTCCCGGCGATCCCGGGCATGGACGAGGCTGACATTCAGACCCCGGCGCTGGTCCTCGACCTGGACGCGCTGGAGCGCAACATCAAGAAGATGGGCGATTACGCCAAGGCGCATGGCATGCGCCACCGGGTGCACGGCAAGATGCACAAATCGGTAGATGTGGCCAAGCTGCAGGAAGAACTGGGCGGCGCGGTTGGCGTCTGCTGTCAGAAAGTGTCCGAGGCCGAGGTCTTTGCCCGCGGCGGAATCAAGGACGTGCTGGTCTCCAACCAGGTGCGCGACCCGCGTAAAATCGACCGTCTGGCCCGCCTGCCCAAGCTCGGCGCCCGCACGATCGTCTGCGTCGATGATCTGGACAACGTGGCCGACCTGTCGGCAGCGGCGCAGAAGCACGGCACCGAACTGGAGGTCTTTGTCGAGATCGACTGCGGCGCCGGCCGCTGCGGCGTGACCACCACCGAGGCGGTTGTTGAGATCGCCAAGGCAGTGAATGCTGCTGAAAACCTCAAGTTCTCCGGCATTCAGGCCTATCAGGGTGCGATGCAACACCTGGACACCTACGAGGCCCGCAAGGAGAAGCTGGACATCGCCATCGCGCAGGTTGCTGATGCGGTCGAAGGCCTGAAGGACGAGGGCATCGAGTGCGAGCTGGTTTCCGGCGGCGGCACCGGGTCCTACTACTTTGAATCGAACTCCGGTGTGTACAACGAACTGCAGTGCGGCTCCTACGCTTTCATGGACGCGGATTACGGCCGTATCCTGGACAAGGACGGCAACCGCATCGACCAGGGCGAGTGGGAGAATGCCTTCTTCCTGTTCACCCAGGTGATGAGCCACGCCAAAGCCGACAAGGCCATCGTGGATGCAGGCCTCAAGGCGCAATCTGTGGACAGCGGCCTGCCTTTCATCTTCGGCCGCGATGACGTGGAATACATCAAGTGCTCGGACGAGCACGGCGTGGTCTCCGACCCCTCCGGCGTGCTGAAAGTGGGTGAGAAGCTGCGGCTTGTGCCCGGCCACTGCGACCCGACCGCCAACGTGCATGACTGGTACGTCGGCGTCCGGAACGGCAAGGTTGAAACCGTCTGGCCCGTTTCGGCCCGCGGCAAGGCCTACTAAACGATCCATCCCCGAACTGGCGGAGGTGCGCTTGCCGCCCTCCGCCGGCTTTTTTTGAGGAGAAACAGATATGTACATCGTTCCGGAGAAGGAAATTGCGGGGCTGATGACCCGCGAGGCCGCATTCGATGCGGTCGAGAAGGTCTTTGCTGCCATGGCCTCGGGGGATGCCTACAACTTCCCTGTAGTGCGTGAAGCGATTGGCCATGAAGACGCGCTTTACGGCTTTAAGGGCGGTTTTGACCGGGCCGGACTCACCCTGGGCTTGAAGGCCGGCGGCTACTGGCCGAACAACCTGGAAAAGCGCAGGCTGATCAACCACCAGTCCACTGTTTTCCTGTTCGATCCGGACACCGGCAAGGCCAAGGCGATGGTGGGCGGCAACTTGCTGACCGCACTGCGCACCGCTGCGGCGTCCTCGGTCTCGATCAAGCACCTGGCCCGCAAGGACGCCAAGGTGATCGGCATGATTGGTGCCGGTCATCAGGCCAAGTTTCAGCTGCGTGCCGCACTGGAGCAGCGCCAGTTCGAAAAGGTTATCGGCTGGAACCTGCACCCGGACATGCTGCCGAACCTCCAAGAGGTTGCCGATGAGGCGGGTCTGCCCTTTGAAGCGGTCGAGCTGGACGGAATGCGCGAGGCGGATGTGATCATTTCGATCACCTCGTCCTTCGATGCAATCCTGAATGCCGGCCAGGTCAGCCCGGGCACTCACATTGCCTGCATGGGCACTGACACCAAGGGCAAGCAGGAAGTGGACCCTCAGCTTTTGGTGGCAGCGGATGTGTTCACCGATGAGGTCGCTCAGTCGATCACCATCGGCGAGGCGCAGCACGCGGTGGCGCAGGGTCTGATCCAGGAGGCTGGTGTGGCCCAGATCGGCGCAGTGATCAACGGAGCCAACCCGGGCCGCACGTCGGACGAGCAGATCACCTTGTTCGACGGCACCGGCGTCGGCCTGCAGGATCTGGCCGTGGCGGCCTCGGTTGTCGATCTGGCAGTGGCACAGGGCATCGCCATCGAAGTCGATTTCTAAGCCTCAGCCAGAAACACATTCTGCAATTCTCCGCGTAGCGGAACAGCAGGAGAGAGGTGTACCTCTCTCCTGTTTTGCTTTTGGAGGATATCAATCATGTATCTGGGCTTGAGCCTGCTGGTGGTCGGGGCGGTGCTGTGCCTGAATGGCATCTGGCAGTTCGGGCGGATCGAGGACCGGGAAATCTGCCTGATCAATTTCGCTGCGGCGGGCGTCTTCTTCGCCATTGTCCTGCTGATCGCCCTTGCAGCGCAGCAGCCGGACGATTTGCTGGATGCGGGCATGACGCTGCTGTTCGGCACCACGTACTTGTGGGTCGGCTATAACCGCTTGGTTCCGTCAAGCGGTTCGGGGCTCGGCTGGTTCAGCGGCTTTGTTGCGCTGACTGCGGTGCCCATGGTGCTGCGGGTGCTGGTGCAGGCAGACGGGCTGTTCGATGTTTGGCTGGCCGGCTGCTGGGCTGCTTGGTCCGCTTTGTGGTTCCTGTTTTTCCTGAATCTCGCCCTTAACCGCGGCAGCCCCAGGCTAACCGCCGTTGCCACGCTTCTGTGCGGAGTTTTCACAGGCTGGCTGCCTGGCCTTGCGGTCCTGCATGGGCTGGCCAACTAAAGCGCAAAGAAATAGCCGGCCCGTGAGGGGCCGGCTTTCTTGTATCATTTGCATAGCCTGACGTGTGGATCAGACGTGGTCCTCGTGCGGCAGCGAGCCCTTGCCGTGGCCGCTCATCCCGCCTGAGACTTCCTCAGTGGCCTCATCGGCCAACTCTTCCGGCAGGATCAGGTTCAGCACGATGGCAATCAGCGCGGCGGGCAGGATGCCCGAGGCAGCCAGGATACGCAGGGTATCAGGCAGATACTGCAGCGCGTTCGGGGAGCCAGGCTTGAGGTTCATCACCTCCAGCTGCAGGCCAAAGCCGATCGACAGCGCGATAGCAAAGATCACCATGTTGCGGCGGTTCCAGACCACGTCCGACAGCATCGAGACACCGGCGGACACCACCATACCGAACATCACGATCACGCCGCCGCCAAGAACCTCGATCGGGATGGTGCGGATCACCGCGCCGACCTTGGGGATCAGGCCGCAGACAATCAGGAAAATCGCGCCGATGGTCACCACGTGGCGGCTCATCACGCCGGTCATGGCAATCAGGCCCACGTTCTGGCTGAAGGAGGTGTTGGGCAGCCCGCCGAACAGGCCGGCAATCGCGGTGCCGACACCGTCAGCATAGGTTGCGCCCTGGATTTCCTTGTCGGTTGCCTCGCGGCCTGCACCGCCTTTGGTGATGCCGCTGACGTCGCCAACGGTCTCAACCGCGCTGACAAAGGACATCAGGCAGAAGCCGATGACGGCAGCCGTGGTGATCTCGATGCCGTATTTGAACGGGTTCGGCAGACCAAAGGCAGCTGCGCGGTCCCAGCTCTGGCCGATGCTTTCAAAGGTGACGAGACCAAAGAACATCGCGTAGACATAGCCGACCAGGATGCCGATCAGCACCGCCGAGACCGACAGCATGCCGCGGGCAAAGAACTTGAGGCCCAAGGTCGAGAAGATCACCACCAGCGCCACCGACCAGTTCAGCAGGCTGCCGTATTCTTCCTTGCCAAAGGCCTTGGCGGGCACGCCGCCTGCTGCGTATTCAATACCAACGCGCACCAGATAGAGACCGATCATCAGCACCACCAGGCCAGTGACCAGCGGTGGCAGCGCAAAGCGGATGCGGCCGATCACGGTGCCAAGGGCTGCATGGAACAACCCGCCCACCAGCACGCCGCCAAAGATCGCGGGCAGGGCTTCAACGCCTTTGCCTGCCACCAGCGGGATCATGATCGGGATGAAGGCAAAGCTGGTGCCCTGTACAATCGGCAGCCGGGCGCCTACAGGACCCATGCCGATCGACTGGAACAGAGTTGCGATGCCGGCAAAGAGCATCGACATCTGGATCAGGTAGCTCATGTCCGGGAAGCCCTGCGCGCCCGCGTCAGAGCCGAAACCAAATCCGGCGGCCCCGGAGATGATAATCGCCGGTGTGATGTTCGATACAAACATCGCCAGCACATGCTGTATGCCAAGCGGCACCGCCGTCATCAGGGGCGGGGTGTAGTTGGGATCGCGCAGCTGTGCCGGCGACCCAATGGAAGTGTCAGCCATGAGGTCGTTTCTCCTGTCGGTCATGGGGATCTCGCCGCTTCTTGTTGTTTATTGAGCGGCTTCAGGGTGTTGCGGTCAGTCAGAGACCACTGTGAAAGGCTCCTTGAACCAATGTTCTTCAAGGTTCGGCGTGGTGCCGATGCGGTCTACCACGATGTATTGGCCGGGGGCGCCCAGGGGTGCGAGCACCCCGTGCCAGGTACCCCGGTGCAGGTTGATCGACTGGCCCGGCTGGCTGATGAAAGCCTGCAGGTTGACCGGTGTGCCATCGGCATCATCGGCGACAACAACCAGCATCGGCACGCCGCTGACGGGGACAAAAGCCTGGCTGCCCTCGGGGTGGCGCTCCACCATGTCCACCTTGTGGGGCAGGTGGCGGGCCTGGGCATCAAACAGGCTGATGCCGGCCCTGCCGTCCGGGCCAAAGTCCAGGACCGCGCGGTCGTGATGGCGGCCGCACATACCCTGATTGATCAGCTTGTCCGGCGCGCCGTTCACCTCTATCACGTCGCCATAGGGAGCAAATGCCTCCGCTGTCAGCGGCACCGCTGTCAGCCAGTTGCTCATGGCAGCAGATCCTGCAATCGGAACTGAGCGATGCGCTCAACCTGGCGGCAGGCTTCGTCGAACTCGGTTGCCCGGTCGTTGTGGATGCGGCGGTGGAAGGCTTCCATGATCGATGCCTTGTTGTGGTCGCGCACGGCAATGATGAAGGGGAAGCCGTGCTTTTCAACATATTCGGTGTTGAGGCGGGTGAAGCTCTCGCGCTCTTCATCGGTCAGCATGTCGAGGCCGGCGCTGGCCTGTTCCGAAGTGCTCTCAGCGGTCAGACGGCCAGCTGCTGCCAGCTTGCCTGCCAGGTCAGGGTGCGCGGTCAGCACGCCGAGGCGTTCCTCCTCGGACGCGGTTCGGAAGATCCGGCACAGCGCGTTGTGGACACCTGCGGCGCAGTCATGCGCCGGGCCCAACTCCAGGTCAAATGCGCGGTCGGCGATCCAGGGCGAGTGTTCGAAGATGGAGCCGTAGGTGTCCACAAACTCCCCGCGTTCCATCCGGCTGGGACGGACGCGCTGTTCGGGCGCATGGGTAGCCGCCCAATGCTCGGCAATGTCTATACGGCGCGGGCACCAGACGTCTTCGAAGCT
>JBFOLS010000312.1:0-3483 GCA_040830225.1 Leisingera sp. | reverse complement strand
CCGCTGGGCGCGGATGCGCTGACATTTGAGGAGGAACTCTCATGAAGATCGGATTTATCGGGCTTGGCAACATGGGCGGGCCGATGGCGGCCAACCTGGCCAAAGCGGGTCATGAAGTAACCGGCTTTGACATGGCCGAAGTCTCCATCGAGGGTGTCACCATGGCTGCCACCGGCGCGGAAGCTGCCAAGGGCGCCGAGGCCGTCATCACCATGCTGCCCAACGGCGCCATTCTGCGCGCGGTTGCCAGCGAAGTGCTCCCGGCAATGACCAAGGGCGCTGCCTTCATCGACTGCTCCACCGTCGATGTGGAGTCCGCCCGGGCCGTGGCCGCACAGGCAGCGGATGCTGGCCTGCTGTCTGTTGACGCGCCGGTTTCCGGGGGCATCGGCGGTGCAGCAGGCGGCACCCTCACCTTTATGGCAGGCGGTTCGGCCGAGGCATTTGCCGCCGCAGATCCGCTGTTCGATATCATGGGACAGAAGGCCGTGCATTGCGGCGACGCCGGCGCCGGCCAGGCCGCCAAGATCTGCAACAACATGATCCTCGGCGTCACCATGATTGCCACCTGCGAGGCCTTTGCCCTGGCTGACAAGCTGGGGCTGGACCGGCAGAAGATGTTCGACGTGGTTTCCACCTCGTCCGGTTACAGCTGGACCATGAACGCCTATTGCCCGGCCCCCGGCGTCGGCCCGCAGTCGCCCGCCGATAACAGTTACCAGCCTGGCTTTGCCGCTGAACTGATGCTTAAGGACCTCGGCCTCAGCCAGCAGGCGGCGGAAAGCGCCGACGCCGACACGCCGATGGGTGAGCTGGCCATGGCGCTGTACAAAAAGTTCGTTGAAGAGGAAAACGGCAAGGGCATGGATTTCTCGGCCATGCTGCCCCGCTTCGAACAGCGCGGCCGCAGCGGCTGACAGGTTTCGGTAGACGTCCGGCAGGCTCATCAGGACCTGCAAGGAAGAAGGGCAGCCCGGAAACGGCTGCCCTTTCTGTATCAACTTTCGAAAACACCCCTAAAATTCGAGTAAACTCCCGAATTCCGGCACCGCTCTGCCACAGTTCCGTCCCAGTTCAGCACCATTCCGGTAAGCAATCGTTAACCTTTGCCCGCCGGAGACAGGCTGACCATCATGGCCACCGCAACCGAACTGAACATCGACACGTCCGCCACTGCCACCCAGATGGCGGAAGAGATCTTTGGCGACGGTGTAACAGTCACCAGCGCCAGCTACAGCGGCGACAACCTGTCTTCCGGCATTTACTCAGGCGCCGACACAACTTCTCCGGGGGTGGCGCCTGCGGACTCCGGTGTCATCCTGTCAACAGGCTATGCCCGCGATTTCACCAACAGCGACGGTTCCAGCAACACCAACGTACGTTCCAACACCAGCACCAACACGGCAGGCGTTGACCGGGATGCCGATTTCGACGCACTGGCCGGCGCTCCCACCCGCGACGCCTCCTTCCTGGAAGTCGACTTCATCCCGGACGGGGACACGCTGACCATCGACTTCGTGCTCTCCTCCGAGGAATATCCCGAGTTCGTCAGCTCCCAGTACAACGATGTTGTTGGGGTCTGGGTGAACGGCGTCGAAGCACAGGTCTCGATCGGTGACGGCACTGCCTCTATCGGCAACATCAACGACGGCACTGAAAACATCTATGTCGACAACACCGGCGACCAGTTCAACACGGAGATGGACGGGTTCACCATCACCCTGACCTTTGTCGCCCCGGTGAATGCAGGGGAAATCAACACCCTCAAGATCGGTGTCGCCGATACTGCAGACGCCAATTACGATACCAACCTGCTGATTGCCGGCGGTTCGGTGCAGACAGCGGTTGTTGCCCAGGACGATCAGGAAGACATCGCCATCAACAAGACCCGCGTAGTCGATGTTCTGGACAATGACAGCGCAACCTCTGGCACTCTGGCCATCACCCATATCAATGACCAGGCGGTTTCCGTAGGCGACACCGTCACGCTTGCCACTGGTCAGCAGATCACCCTGAATGCCGATGGAACCTTGACCGTTGTCACCGATGGCGACCTCGAGACCGTCTATTTCAACTATACCGCCGACAACGGCCTGGGGAACTCGGATACCGGGTTGGTCGAGATCAACCAGACCGTCCCCTGCTTCCTGCGCGGCACGATGATCCGGGTTCCCGGAGGCGAAGTCCCGGTCGAAGACCTGCGCCCGGGAATGCAGGTCCTGACCTATGACAACGGCCCGCAGGAGCTGCAATGGATCGGCAGCCGGCGCACGGCCTGCACACCGCAGTCAACCCCCATCCGCTTTGCAAAGGGAACATGCGGCAACCACCGCGACCTCTGTGTCTCCCCGCAGCACCGGATGCTGATTTCGGGAGCCCAAGCCGAGTTGCTGTTCGGTGAAGCTGAAGTCCTGGTCAAGGCCAAGGATCTGGTCAATGACAGGACCATCCGGCCGGCATTGGAGTTGGAAGAGGCCGAATACTTCCACCTGCTGTTCGGCCGCCATCAGATCGTTTGGGCAGACGGCGCACTCAGCGAAAGCTACCAGCCCGGCCCGGAAACCGCAGCCGGATTCGATTCCGGCACCCTGGCGGAGATCCAGGAGCTGTTTCCGGAACTCTGCACAGAGACCGGGCGCGGTTACGGAAATGCTGCCCGGCGCGCCCTGCGGAGCTATGAAGCGCGGGTTCTTGCCGCTGCCTGAGCTGCTGGCCGGCGGGCTGCCGCCGCCGTTTTGCAGCCGGCTTGGCTTTTGCGCGGCAGCCGGTATGTCAAGTTCAGGCAAGAAAGGACCGCCGTAAATGGTACGCAGTTTCGTAGTTCCCATCACAGTTATCGCCGCCGCATGCGCGCTGGCGATACCGCTGGCCGCCGGCAATGGCCACGGCAAGGCAAAACACTCCGGGGTCCACTGCCCTCCAGGCCTTGCCAAGAAGTCATCGCATTGCGTGCCGCCCGGGCACGCCAGGAAATTCTACCGCCGCGGCGATCATATTCTAAAGGACTACGTCTGGATCGGCGAACCGGGCCACTGGGCGCCCGACCCTTATGGCAGCTATGTACAGGCGGGCGGTTATGTCTATCAGGTGAACCGCGAAACCCAAAAAGTGCTGCGTTTGATCGGAGCCATTGCCGATCTGTCAAACTGATCCGGCAGCCGGATCGTTTAGGCTCGCGCCATCCCTTCCAGGGTGCTGCGGCTTGCTCCATCCGCTGGAATCAGCTCTTTATTCATCGGCCGGACCCGCCAGAACCCCGGCTTCGCCGAACCTGGTGATGGGTGAACCAACGACTATACCAGCGCACCGATCAGGTCGCTTCCAGCGCTAAGGCCGGAGGCACCAAACACGTCCGCCGCAATGCAGCGCCAAGGAAACCGGCAGCCTATCTAGTTGACAGCAAAAAGCACTGGCCGCGCGATCTGCATTTGGAAATGCGGCTTGCAAACTGAAACCTAGTCCAGCTGCAAGCCGCACTTTTTT
>JBFOLS010000311.1:0-17368 GCA_040830225.1 Leisingera sp. | reverse complement strand
GCTCGGCGGTTTTGCTCAGCCTTGCGCAGCAACTGCGCAGCTCAGGGTTTGACTTAAGAGCTTAGGCTTACTGCTTCATTCGCCCAAGCCAATTCGGGCGTTTCTTTTTGGGCCGCTCCATAATAAAATCACAAAAAGGAATGTGTGAATTTGACGAATCCAATGTAGGGAGGGAAAGACCGTGGCGTTGAACAGACGGAATTTCAGCCTGGCGGCTGCGGCGGGAATTGTTGCGGCAGCAACACCGCTTGGGGCATCGTCCCGCATCGAGCTGGGCAGCAAGCGGATCAGCACCGTTTCAGACGGTCATCTGACTCTGCCGCCGGAATTTCTGTTTGCAGGGCTCGACCCGGAGGCGCTGAAGCCGCTGCTGCGGCGGCACCGGATTCCGCAAGGGCCGCTCAAGCCCGATCTCAATGTAACCCTGCTCAGGGATGATGACAGGGTGGTGCTCTTCGACGCCGGTTCCGGGCCGGGATTCCAGGACAGTGCGGGCCGCCTGCCTGCGGCGCTTGATGTCCTTGGCATCGCCCCCGAAGAAGTGACCCACGTGGTGTTTACTCATTGCCACCCCGACCACTTATGGGGGGTGCTGGACGACTTTGACGACATGCTGTTCCCGGAAGCCGTGCACATGATGGGGCAGGGGGAGTGGAACTTTTGGTTCAATCCTGACACCGTCAGCAGGATCGGCAGCAGCCGCGCTGCAATGGCTGCCGGCGCGCGCCGCCGGATGGAGGTTCTTCAGGACCGGGTGCAGCTGTTTTCCGATGGTGCGGAAATCCTGCCCGGTGTCGCCGCCCTTGCCACCCCTGGCCATACTCCGGGCCATATGTCGTTTGAGATCCGTGGCGGCAGTGAAAGCGTGGTGGTGTTGGGGGATGCAATCGGCAATCACCATGTCAGTTTCGCCGAGCCTGCCTGGCCGGTTGGCTCGGATCAAGACCCGCAGGCTGCTGCCGAAACCCGGATGCGCTTGCTGGACATGCTCGCGGCCGGCCGGATGCGGTTCATCGGCTACCACTTGCCTGGCGGCGGCATCGGCCGGGCCGAGAAGTCTGGCCGCGGTTACCGTTTCATTCCGGATAATTAACCGTTCGCAGGGCACTTGCGCCGGGAGAAGGGGCGCTGCCGCTCCGTCCGGCAGCCCGGGTTTCCCGTCTGAGGCGGACGCCAAGGCGTATTTTCGGGAGAGTATTTGCACGCAAGCCGTGCGTAAAGCGAACAGCCGCTTTCTCTGGAGTGAAAGTTGTTGAAGGTATTGCAAGGTATGGCAGAATTCCCGCCGTAGGCGAGCTGTATGGTTGCTGTTTACAGTAGTTTAACTATAATACACTGCAATCGTGAACATCTAAAAGTTGAATGTGATGTGCCCCAAGGTCAGCGCTTATCTTTATGCAATCTAAGGTTGCATGATAGAGGGAGGCGCTGCAATATGATGATGTTTTAATCTCGGGTGCAACAAGTGTTAAATGGGGTTAGCAGATGACCGTTTTTCTGAAAATTTGCCGCTTCGGCGCATTTGGCGTCTTTCGCGCGGATGGAACCAGTGTTCAACTGGGGGCCAAGCACCAAGCACTGATGGCGCTCTTGTCCACTGCCGACGGCGGCATCCGCACGCGGGCGTTTCTGGAAAAGACTCTTTGGTGCCTGGCGCAGCCTGAGCAGGCCAAGGCAAGCCTCCGCACTGCGCTTTCAACGCTGCGGCGGCATCTGGGGCCGCAGGCTGCCAAGCTGCTGTTTGCAAACCGCGAACGGGTCATTCTCGACTTGACCCGGGTGGAGCTGGACAGCTGCATGGCCAGTGCCGAGTTCATGGAAGGCTTTGAACTGCCCCATGAATCTGTGTTCAATGCCTGGCTGGGGGAAACCCGGGCGGAATTTTCCCGCGGCGGCACCAGCCCGGCGCCGCATGCAGCCATTTCGCCGGGCCGCATCGTTCTGGATCAACTCCTGCCCTCGATTGCCGTGCTGCCTTTTGTGCACCGGTCGCCGGGTGAGACAGTTACGCCTTTGGGCTCGCTGATGTCGGAAGAACTGTCGCGGCATCTGTCGCGCAGCTGGGCCTTTTCTGTCACCTCCTACCTGGCTTCGCGCCAGTTCGACCCGCAAACTGTAAGCCCGGCTGAAGTGTCTTCATTGGCAGGTGTCGATTACCTGGTGTCGGGCACTGTCACCAGTACGGGAGGCCGGTTCCGCGCAGAGATCGACCTGCACGACGCCGTCCGCGAGAAAGTGATCTGGTCGCGCAGCTTTGAAGGCGCCAAGAGCAGCTTGCTGGAGGGCCGCAGCGCAGTGTTGCGCAATGCCACCCTGCAGATCGGTCAAACTGCGGCAGGCGAGGCAGTGCGGCTGGCCGGGTTCAAGCCGCTTTCCAGCCTGGAAAGCCACACACTGCTTATGGCGGCGATTTCGCTGATGCAGGAAATGGATGTGCAGAAATTCCAGCAGGCGCATGAAATCCTGTCGCATCTGCTGGAGCGGGAACCGAAACATGTGCTGCCTCTGACATGGATGGGGTTCTGGCATGTGATGCGGGTGGAAAAAGGCCTGTCGGCCAACCGCGAGGAAGACAGCCGTCTTGCCAGCCGGATGGCGGATGCCGCGATCGAGGCCGCGCCGGGCTTTTCACTGGCCCATACCCTCAAGGGGCTGATCTCCAGCCATTTGACCTTCCGTTTCGACTTGGCTCAGGACGCCTATGACCTGGCTTTGCGCGACAACCCGAACGAGGCGCTGGCGCTGTTGTTAAAGGGTGCGACGCTGGCCTATCAGGACATGCCCGCCGAGGCGGTGCAGATGACCGAAGCGGCGCGGCAGCTGACGCCTTTGGGACCGCAGCGCTATTATTTCGACGCGATCTCGGCGTTGGCCAACCTGTCTGCCCGCAACTTCGGCCGCGCCATCGAACTGGCCGACCGCTCGCTTGAAGCCAAGCGCGCCTTCCCGGTGCCGCTGCGGTCCAAGGCGATTGCCCTGCAGATGTCCGGGCGCGGCGAAGAAGCCCGCAGCACAGTGCAAAAACTGCTAGAGGCAGCGCCGGAATTCTGCTTGTCGCAGTTTCAGCGGGACAATCCGGCAGCGATGAGCCCGGCCGGGCAGGAATGGGCGTCCGCGCTGCGGCAGGCTGGTGTCCCGGAATAAAGGATTGGAGCGCGGAAGAGATGCCCGCTGGGTGACGCTTGGTAATATGTGTTTGAAAGGCATCTTTTGCGCCGGAAATTGAAATGGGCATGTTACCCTTTGCCGAATTCCGGCGGCTGGCGGGGCAGGCTTAACTTGCATCTGCTGTATTCTTGGGGGGCGGTGTGACAGGCGATCTGGCGTTCGAGCGGCGGTTTTCCGAATACGGCCGGGGTGTGCAGCCCGAAGAGCGGGCCCCGGAAGTTCTTGATGTGGTAGAGGACTTTATGCACCGCTGGGGGTACTCGGTCCGTAACCTGATCGGCGCCGAGCTGACAGTTGAGCATCTTGGCAGCCACCCGGAAGAAGTGCCCGATCTGATATTCCGCATGGCAGCGCTGGACTATTTCGAGATTGTCATCCGCAGCCCGGGCGGCGCCGTCAATTACGGCGGCTGGCTCACGGGCACCTTGCCTGTCTCGGTTTCACCTGAGCAGGTGAACGGCCGCCCGGTGCTGCTGACGACCTGCCGTGACGGCGGTCAGATCCGGCATGTGTTCGACCCTCTGGCGGGATACCGGCCCGACCCCGAAGAAATGAACCTGCCCTTGCACGCAGCAAGGCGGCTGTCCGGCTCGGCCTGAGCCATTCCACGGGTTGTTAAAATCCGAAAGACTTTCCACAGGCGGCTCATGCTTTTTTTACGTTCTTACGCCTCTTTTGTCTGAGAGAAGCGGGCAGCTGCGCGACAGCGGCCGAACGCTGTTGATTGCCTGGCCTGCCTGATGCAGGGGTAAGGCCGGTATCCTGTCCGGCCCCGGGCGCTGACTATGGGTAAATGCTCCGGGTGATACAATGACTGCTAAGAAAGACCTTCCGGCGAAACGCAAATTCCGGCCGTTTTCAAGCATCGGCGCCAAGATTACGCTGATCCTGATGGCAATGGGGGCAGCGTCGGCGGTGGGCGGCATTCTTGTGACCCTTGTCTTTGCCCAGACTGGCCGCCAGATGGAGGTGCTGACCGGGCAGACCGTGCCGCAGCTTGAGCTGAGCAGCCAACTGGTCAATGCCGCCGCGCGGACCAAGAACGCGATGATTGGCGTGATGCAGGCAGGCTCCGAAAAGGATCTGGCCGCCGCTGAGAAGGAAGCCTCCGCAGGCATCGAAAACCTGGGCAACACCGTCTCGGGTATGCCCGCAACCGAGCAAACCCTGTTTGCGCCAGCGGCGGCAACGGCTTCAGAACGGCTGAGCAGCCTGGTTGCGGCACGCAAGGGCGCCTTCCGCAATCAGATTTGGATCGACACCCAAACCGCCAATCTGCAGACCCTGAGCCAGGCCGTGCAGGGCAAGCTGGTGCAGGTCGCTTCCGAGGCCCGGGACAGCCTGATGGCGGGCGGCGAGGAAACCATCGGTCAGGTGGATGACGTTCTGAACAACTTGGTGGAGCAGCAATTCGGCAGTCTGCAGGCCCTCCTCGAGGCCCGTGCCGACATCAGCGTTCTGTCCGGCGCCGCCTTGGCGCTTGGGCATGTGCGCGACGTGCCCACCAAGCGGGCGCTCAAGAAAATGGCAAACGACGCGTTGAAACGGCTGGAGCCGATTATGGGCCGGCTTGAGGACCTTGGCCTGGATGCCTTCCGTGCCAAGAAGGTCCGCGAGGGGGTGGAGCTGTTCCGCTATACTCTGTCGGCCAGCCGCAAGGAGCTGAAGGAAAGCCGCAATGACGTGCTCACCGCCCGCAATGCCAGCGTGCGGCCGCTGACCCGGGCGATGGACCGGATGGTGTTCACCCTGTCGGTTGCTGCCACCCAGGCCAGCGCTGAAAACCGGACTGCCATCCAAAGCCTTCTGGACAATCAGGTCGGGGTGCTGCAGCAGCTGCTGGAGATCAACGGCTGGATCAGCGCCTTTCAGGTCGCTGCGCTGGACATGGCTGCCGCGCATGAGATCGCTGCGGTGAATACAGCGGCTGAGCCGCTGCAGGAGGCCGCCAAGGCGCTGCAGGGCTATACCGGCTTCAATGGCGGCGTCTTTGCGCAGGAGCTGGAAGGGATGGTCGCCCTGGCTGATCCCACGCAAGGGCTTCCTGTATTCAAGGTGGCTTCCTTGGAAGCTGCCGCGGCTGCGGCTGCCGCAGCACAGGCGACAGTGGATGCGGTGCTGGAGTTTTCGCGCCGAGCCACGGCGCTGGGCGCTGAAAGCCAGCAGGAAATCTCGGCTATTGCAGGCGGGCTTGCCGGGGATGTGAAGGCAGCGCAGCAACAGCTCCAGATTCTGATGGCGGTGGCTGCCGGCGTATTCCTGGCAGCCTTGGTTCTGACCCGGATTCTGATCCTGCGTCCGCTTGCCAATATCAGCGGCACCACCGAGCGGCTGGCATCCGGCAACTTGCGCCCGGTAAAGGGGTTCGAGCGGGCCAGCGACGAAATCTACCGGATTGCCACAGCGCTTTCGGTGTTCCGTGACGGGCTGGTGGAGAAGGCCGAGGTGGAAGCCGCGGCTGAGAAGGAACGTACTGCACGGCTGGCCGAACAGACCGCGGCGGTGACCGCCATCGGCCACGGGCTGGAGCGGCTGTCGCAGGGCGACCTGACCATCCGGATCCGGAATGAGATGGGCGAGGGCTATGCCAAGCTGCGTGATGACTTCAATGCGGCGCTGGACAAGCTCGAAGTTTCCGTCCGCAGCCTTAGCGCCAGCGGCCAGTCGATCGCAGGCGGCACCACCGAAATCTCCGCCGCGTCGCATGACCTGTCCGAACGGTCAGAGCGCACGGCGCAAACCCTCGCAGGCACTGCGGCAGCGGTGAACCAGCTGTCTGTCTCCATCACCGGCACGGCCCAGGCCTCGGGCGAGGCGGCCGCCTCGGTTGAGGCCGCGCGCCAGAATGCCGGCGAAAGCATTGATGTGGTGAAGCGGACCTATGGCGCGATGGAGGCGATCAAGGAAAGCTCAGAGAAGATCTCACGGATCATCGGTATGATCGAGGCTATTGCCCAGCAGACCAACCTGCTGGCGCTGAATGCGGGTGTCGAGGCGGCACGCGCGGGCACCGTCGGTAAAGGGTTTGCCGTGGTGGCTTCGGAAGTGCGCACCCTGGCGCACCGCTCCAAAGAGGCTGCCACAGAAATTGCCGCGCTGGTGGATGAAGCGGGCCAGAATGTCGAGCTTGGCGCCGAACTGGTCGAGCAGACCCGCACGGCAATCGGTGAAATCTCGGCTTCCGTCGCCAGCGCCGCCGATTTGATGAAGAATATTTCCGAAGCCTCCTCGGAGCAATCCGGCAGTCTTCAGGAAATCAATACCGCCATGGCCAACCTCGACGATGCCACGACCCGGAACGCAGCACTGTTCGAAGAGGTCACGTCTTCCAGTTTGGGCCTGTCCAAGGAAGCCCAGGCGATGGCTGGAGCCATCGGCGCGTTCCGCACCAACGCGGCTGAAGCCGAGGCCGGGGGTGAAGCCGACAGTGAGGAACAACTGGACGCATGGCGGTTGCAGGCCTGATCCGAAGCGGTCGTCACGCGGCGAATTGCAGCTGTCATCAGCTCGGCGGTCTGCGATTTTCCCGCAACGGGGCCTGGCCTGTTTTCCCGCACCGGAAATCTGCCGGATCTGACGACTGGCTGCGCCTTCCGCAGTTTCTGAGCAGTGCCTGTGATGCTGCGAGCGTCAGAGGAGGTGCAGGCACCTTTCTTGCTGCTGTTCGCACACTCTTCTGTGCGGCTCAGCCCTGGCCCTGGCCAGACATTCCTTTCCAGCCGCGGGCGGAGCTGCTGGCCAGTTCCTGCAACAGGTTGACGGCGGCGGCGAATTTTTTCCACTGCCGCAATTGCTTCCGTCCTCTCCACTTCGAAGTTCGTGGCATAGCCGCTTTCGCGGATGTCTGCCGGATTATCAACCAATGCCGCGGGAGGGGTATCAAATTTGCAGGCATCAGAGCGGGTCGTCAGCTTTTGGAATGCCCGCTGCCGGAGGTGAGCCCAGCAGTGCCACACACTTCGGTTGGCAGAACGGGCTGATCACCAATATGGAAGGTGGCGCTCAGGACGCATTTGACCGCTCCTCTCCTGTCTTTGAGGCTTTGGGGAAGCACGGGGTGGTGCTGGGACTTGCGATCGGGGAAGAGGTTTAGGTGTTCGCCTTTAACGACCGCATCTGCAGGAATGGGCGGGCAGTGGTTCCGTAGAGCCGGGTGAGTTCGGCACAGTTAGAATCCATGTGCGCCAGTTCGGGAAACACTGCTGCCAGCTCAGCGCGGGCATCACGGCTGATTGCCGGTGTTACCATTGGGCCCGGATAAACACTTTCGGTTGGAACCCCTTCGGCAAAAAGTGATCTGGAGCCGGTCAAACATCAGATGGAAATTGCTGACTTCGCGCTTTCCGTTGCAAATGCGGACTCCGGCCGTCGCAGACGCCAGATTTTTGGCGCGCATCAGTTTTTGCACGCTCCGGTTAACAAGAACCCCGTGCTGGGGGTTGGAGGAGATCACGGCCGGCGCCCAGTACGCCGCATTTGAACAGAATCGGCCGCAGGTTCGGAAACATAGCCAGATCCGGACCGGAGAGTGTCCGTTTGCCGATCCAGAAAATGGGCTGGGGCCATTATCCATGGTGCAAACTAAATTGCCCTGCTGCAGGCCGTCGACCGGCAAGTCGCCGCGCGGTGTCAGGATCGTTGTGCCACAGGCTAAGCAGACGGCGCCGGTGTTTTCTGCCGGGAAGAAAGAAGTGTCTCCCAACCCTCCGGAGAACTCGGGCGTGCCTGTGCCAAACTGGGTAATGTCGGGACATTCGACTGACTGGCCTTTGGTGTCCGTTGTGTTCGACTGGTTGAGGACGCCGTCATCCTGATAGCTGGCATGGAGTTCGGACAGATTGACATAGAAGCCGGAGAGTTCGATGAAATCATTGTTGATAGTGTCGTCCCCTGTACTGCCGGTCAGGTCGTCATCGCCGCCCAGACCGTACATTACATTCTGCGAAAGCGGACTGGTTGGGGTGTCACCGGCGCCGCCGTCGGCCAAGCTGCTGTTCTGCTGGCCCCGTCGGGATAAACTTTGGAGCCGCTGGAACCCACCACCAGCGTATAGGTGTGTCACTGGCCGTCGCCAATGCTGCTGCTGATGTCGAATTCCAGATCCATGTTGCCGAGTGAGACGTTTTCATCGCGGATCACGGTCCGCATCACGTTGGGATCGGTGCTGTGACTGTCCTCGGCAATGAAGATGTTGAGGCTGTTGGTGCTGTTGATGTCACCGTGGCTGTAGAGGAACTGGAATCGCGACCCGTCGTTGTCGTCCACCTTGAACTGGAACGTCACGGTGAACTCATCATTCATCTCGGCATCCGGGATCGGCGCATAGTCATCCGTTTCGTCGAAGCTCAGTGCGCTGCCGTCCTTGCCGGCGACGGTTGTGGCGCCATTGACCGTGCCGTCGTTGCTGCCGATGCTGTCTGTTGCATCGCCATCCAGGTGGAACTGTTTGGTGAGGCCGGAGTGCATGACCGTGCGGTCGGCCACTGTCATCGAGTCATTGCCTGCGAAATCAAGGCTTGCAGGATTCCTGCCGGCCTCCTTGACCTAGGTCCGGCGCAGAGGGGAGCCGCGGGATCGGCAGGCGGCGGAGCTGGTCTCCCGCAACAGCTGGGCCGGTCTCCTGATGGCCTATTTCGGTCTATGCAAGTAATAATCACAATCTGGGCAACATTGCCTTTTAGGATTGGGATACCTGCTGGGACAGAACTTTTTGGTTTATCAGCGCCTCCCGAACAACGGACATGGGCGGCCTGCGGTCGGGGCGGGATTTTTTTTAATAAGGCAGCAGGGGTTAGGGCGTCCGCGTCCAGACCAGGCCGAAGCCCGCCCGTGTCGTACCCTCGACGTGCCAGCTATCCATTGGCTGGTGGAAGGGTGTTCGCCATGACGCTGGCTCAGGTGTAACCGCGGACCTAGCCCGCGCTTTCAACAGACTCTCGCTCCGCAGGTCTCAGGTCACTTACCTTTTTTGCAGCCGGCGAATGACCTCACTGGCGAGGCCATGCAGTCTTGCCTTCCAGCTGTATGCGCTGCTGCCTAAGACCGTGCCGATGCCTTCACGGGATACCAGCCTGCCGCAGATTTTGCCGGCATTGCGTGTCAATTTCCTGACCAAGGGGGAGGAATCCGAAAGACCAAATTTCTTTGCATCTGCCAGCCGCTGTTCAAGCACTGCAAGCTGCATCTTGAGCATCCGGACTCGAAGCTCTTGATAGGGAATGCTGCTGACTTTCCGGTTCAGCTGAGCGGAAATGCCGACGTCCTCCAGATACACCACCAGCTTTTCCGGAATGTAGTGCAGGCTGTCCTCCAATGCGGCCCGGAAACCAAGGATCAGATCCTCATAGCCATGTTCCTTGGGAAAGCCGCCGTATTTCCGGTACAGATCCTTATGCCAGGCTGCGGTTGCGCCAAGGTACAAGGAAAATGAAGCTGCGGCATCGGCCGTGCTGAACTCATTGTAAAACAAAGCGTTTCGATAGGCGTCCTCGCCAGGCCGGCCATCGGGAGTAATTGTCTCCGCATCCGAATACAGCAGTTTGGCGCCCGTCTGCCGGTGGCGGTCAATTATCCTTTGAGCCCGGTTAGGAGCGTTTCGGTCATCCCCCGCAGTCCAGATCATCAGATCCGAGGACGCCAGGGAAATAGCGAGCTCAATGTGCCGGTTGACCCCCAGGTTGGCCTCATTACGCCGGGCCACGATTTGATGCGGCCCGCTGTAGCTTTCTGCCAGTTCCTGGATTTTCTCGAATGTTCGGTCGGTTGAAGCATCGTCCGAGACAATGATTTCAATTGGTTCGCAGACCTGATCCAGCAAGGACTGCATGGCTCCGGTGATTGTCTCTTCCTGGCAATAGGACAGCAGAATGAAGCTGGCGGCAGGTGTTGGTTTCATTGCTTGTCCTCTATTTCGGCGCGGCACTCTGGGTTGCCGGTTAAGGCCCTGCCCGCAAGCACTAAATATCTACGTCAAGTTAACTGCCAGCGGTACTGCTGATACACGGTGCTGCGGGCGCCGAACATTTCCTTTTGCCGGGCCAGGCCTTCATTCAGGTTCCGCCCCTGATCGGTGGTTGAGATGCCGAAGTCGAACCAGGCACGGTCAGCGAAAACTTCTTCCAGCAGGTGACTCACAATCAGGTCGACGCCGCCTTTCTGGCGGCCAAGTTCCGAAGAGGCGATGTATTGCACATGCACGGTCTGGCCGCAGTCGAAAATCACCAGGGCTGAAATCATCTGGTCTTCATCATAAGCGCCAAACATCCGGATGCGGCTTTGGAAACGGCCGACCAGCAGCCGGATCTCCGCCTCGCTGTGCACAGGCCGCGCGCTGTGACGCTCATCCAGTACCTGGGTCAGTAGATCCCAGCAGCTGCTCCAATCGGTGCTTTCGCGGATTTCCAGTCCGGCTTTGCGCGCCTTGCGCAAGCCGTCCTTCTTGCCGCTGCCAAAAGGCAGCCGCCGCGGCACTGCGATAGTGGCAGACACATCGGTGCGCACCGGCTGCGCGCCGTGCCGGAACAGCGCATAGATGTCTTCGTCGGCTGGCTGGCTGTGATAGATATACGGGACTGCCTTGTAATTCACTTCGGCAAACCCGGCGGTGCGGAGATTGTCCGCCAGCGCCTCGAACACTGCCAGCATCCGCTCAGCGCTCATCTTGGCTCCGGAAACCACCCCGCCATAAGTGAGGCCGCCGTGAGAATTCAGCAACGCTCCGTCAGCATTGGCAGGCATTACGGCCAGCAGTTTTCCCTTTTCAAAGATCATCAGCGAATGATCCTGGAACCGGTCGGCGTGATAGTCCATGAACCCGCGCTGATGAAGAAAGGTGCCGTTTTTCGATGTTTTCAGGAATTCGTCCCACTGTGGGGCGTCTTCCCCTGTGTATCGCCGCACCTCAATCGTCATGGCTCAATCCTCAAGCACGGCAACGCCGACACCGGTCTCACCCATGTTGTTTCCGTTGTAGAACAAATAGCTTTGGCCCTGGCGGGTATCGATGCGCGCCGGGTAGCAGGTCGTCTCACCGTCCCAGGCATCTGCGGAGCCGCGCGGCAGTTCATCATCATTGGCGCGGGTGAATTCCACCCCGTCCGGTGAAGTGAAGCGAAAGCTGGCATATTGCTTTGAGAGAGTGTCTGAGGTTGCCCGCAGCTCCCAGGACCCGTCCGGAAGCCGGTTCGCACGCGGGCGGCCGATGCGGTACTCATTCTGGGCGGGCGGGATGATCCGCTGCGCGGTCGAGTTGTCGAACCGCACACCGTCCGGGCTGGTCAGAGTCCAGCAGTCGTACTGCGGGAACAGCCGCCCGCCAATGTCCTGCCAGCCGAAACCGCGGGAAATCCAGGCCCGGAAAGACCCGTCGGGCAGCGCAGCGATAGAGTGCAGCGCGCCGATAAAGGCGCCCTCGGGGCAACGGTCGATGATTGGCGTTTGCTGAACCCGCTCAAAGCTGTCGCCCCGGTCGCGGCTTACAGCCAGGCCGCTGAAGGCCAGAAACTTGGCCTTTTCCACTAGTTGAAATCCAACGTAATAGAGCCTCAGTTCATCCTCGGAAACTTCCAGGACATCGCCCAGTATCATGCCGTTGTCGTCGAACATTCCCGGCGCGCCCAGTCCAATCGCGGGCTGTTCAGACACTGCCTTGACCTGCACCGGGTCGGACGCATCCACATCCACCCAGCCAATGCGGCTGATCCCCTGGCCGTCACGCATGCCGCCGAACAGGCGGATCGTGTTTTTATCCCGTTGCCAGGGAGTGGGTGTCATGAAGGAATGTTTGGCCCAGTCCCGGCTGCCGTCCGGGTTAAACACCAGACCTTTCTTGACCCAGCCCATCTTACTGTTTGATCCGGAAATAGCGGTACGAGGATACCTTTGCAGGCTCGGCCGGATTGCCGTTCAGGATTAGACCCGGTGTGTCAAAACTCTTGTTAACGGCCGCAGCCATGCCGACAAAGCTGTCGTTGCCGATTTTAACATTGTCGGCAAAGGTTGCATTGACCCCGACAAAACTGTTCTCACCGATGTCGCAATAGCCCGAGATTACCACATGGGAGGAAATGAAGCAGTGCTCGCGGACGCGGGTCTGATGGCCGATATGGTTTCCGGACCACAGCACGCAGCCGCTTTCGATTTTGACGCCATGCTGTACTACGTTGTTCTCAAAAATGAACACATTGTCGCCCAGCTCGGCGGTGCGCCAGACCATGGCGCGGGGGCTGATGAAGTTTGCCAGGGTATAGCCTTTTTCGCGTGCAATCGCGATCAGCCGGGCCCGAATCCGGTTCAGCTTGGTAGAGGTTACCGCCACATGCGCCTCGACTACCGAGGCTGGAAACACGCTGTCCACAGTCTCCAGCGCCACCACGGGCAGCCCGAATTTTGTATCTTCCGTCAGGTATTCTGCCTCGACTGCAAATCCCGCGACCTCATAGCCGCTGTCGACAGTGAAATACTCATATGCGATGTCGGCAAATTCACCCGCACCGATGATCAGTAGCTTTTTGCTCATTGGCTGAAATCAGTCCCCGATTGAGAGTGCGGTGGCCGCCGCCGCCGCTTGCTGGCCTGGTTCAGATATGCATATACACAAGGGACATTCAAATGCGAAGGCGGGATCCGTGCCTCTGACTGACTGCAAAATCGTTGACCTGCCCAAGATCACAGATGTGCGCGGCAACCTGACTTTTGTCGAGGGGAGCAACCATATCCCGTTTGATATCAAGCGGGTCTATTACCTTTACGATGTGCCGGGAGGGGCCGACCGGGGGGAGCATGCGCATAAGGCTTTGCACCAGTTCATTATCTGTATGTCCGGCAGCTTTGATATCCTGCTGGATGACGGGTTTGAAACCAAACGGTTTCACCTGAACCGGTCATACTACGGCCTCTACGTCTGCCCGATGATGTGGCGCTATCTGGACAATTTCTCTTCCGGTGCTGTCTGCATGGTGCTGACATCCGAGGTATATGATGAAGCGGACTACATCCGCGACTATGACGAATTCAAAGCTGCTGTGAGTGCGGCATGAAGGTCCCTTTCCTCGATATCACAAGCGCACATGCGGAAATCCAGGATCAGCTCGACGAGGCTGTTCTGCGGGTTGCGCGCTCCGGCTATTTCATTCTGGGCCCCGAGGTGGACGCCTTTGAGGCGGACTTTGCCCGCTTCACCGGTGCGCCTCATTGCCTGGGCACCGGCAACGGGCTGGATGCACTGGTTCTGGCGCTAAGGGCGATGGGGGTAGGACCGGGGGATGAAGTAATCGTTCCGGCCAATACATACATCGCCACTTGGCTCGCTGTCAGTTTTTGCGGCGCAACCATCGTGCCTGTTGAACCGCTGGAAACGACCCACAACATCGATCCGGATGCCGTGGCTGCTGCAATTACTCCGCGAACCAGAGTTATCATCCCGGTTCACTTATACGGCCAGCCGGCCGATATGGACCCGCTCCTGAAGCTGGCAGACCGCCACGGTCTGCACCTGCTGGAAGATGCAGCCCAAGCCCATGGCGCCAGATACAAGGGAAGGCGGATCGGAAGTTTCGGCGAAGCGGCTTGCTGGAGCTTTTATCCGGGGAAGAACCTTGGCGCGCTGGGGGACGGAGGCGGATTCACGACCACGTCACCGGCTCTGGCAGAGCGGGTTTCGATGCTGCGAAACTACGGTTCAGCGGTCAAATACGAGCACGTACTGGCAGGGCAGAACAGCCGCTTGGATCCGATTCAAGCAGCCGCGCTGCAGGTGAAGCTGAAGGTTCTTGATGATTGGAATGCCCGCCGCCAGGCAATCGCCGCCCGCTATCTGGAAGCTCTGTCCGCTTCCGGGCTGGTGCTGCCGGAGGTGCCTGAATGGGCTGATCCTGTCTGGCATCTATTTGTGGTGCGCCACCCCGGCCGCGACGCCTTTCGCGCCCGGCTCGAGCAGGCCGGCATCAACACCGTAACCCACTACCCCAAGCCGCCGCATCTGCAACAGGCCTACGATGATCTTGGGTATGCCAGGGGCGCTTTCCCGTTGTCTGAAACCCTGGCTTCTGAAGTGATCAGCCTCCCCATCGGCCCGGCCCAGACTGAGGAGCAAACGGCGTATGTCATTGATCAGGTTCTCAGGCTGGCGTGAACCCAATGCCTCCGTCATCGGTGCCAAAACCGGCGCTGCGCAAGTCCCCGTCATCTGATCAAAGGCGTGGCGGAATGTAATCGCAAAGGCAGGTGGACACGGAGAGACGGCCTTTGGACGCCGGTGGCAACGGTTATTCTGGACGATCATCACTGGGCAGAACAGAAATTGGCGGCACTACGTGCTATGGTCATCTGGCAGATGATAGGCCGCTTCTGCCCGTCCGGTATTCCTGCGGAGTAGATGTCGTAGGTGGTCCCGTTCTCCGGGCGAGCGGCTTATGCCACACTAGAGAAGCAATGAAGTGCTCTGGCATGCTTAGAGGTTCGCACTGGGTGATGAACCGCTTCCGGCTGGAGTGAAATATTAGCCCAGGACGTTCAGGCATTAACCGCCCCCGAGTTTTGGCAAACGCCCTGGTTATCTGATTGACGGTCAGGACAGGGAACAGCCGGCCAAAATCAAGCAGACCCGAAAGCAGTTCTTCCAGCACCGGATGAAACGGAACCAGCCGGTCACCAGCACGCATTCCCGTCTACAGGAAAGTCAAAAGCACCGGATAGCCCGCACCGTGGCCTGTGCTAGCAAGGTCTTGGGCACTTCCTCGCTCCGACAGATGAGCATCAAAGATGCTGCCGTCTCAAATTCAGGATCGCTGTTCTCTGAACGGGGAATAGGTCAAAAGGCACTTAATCCGCTGAATCCCTAGTGCTAAGCTCAAGAGAGCAAGCTGCTAAGCGCTAGGGAGCTTATGGAACCAACCGAAACTCTTACTCACTTCCCAGACCATGAGAGCCTCGCTCATTTCTCCCAGCTTGCGACGCCGATTTGGGTTTTCGATGTTGATAGGCATCAAGTTTGGTGGTCCAATTCGGCAGGTGTCAGCTTTTGGGAGGCAGGAAGCCTCAGTGAATTGCTGGAGCGTGATTTTTCTACTGATAGTGAAACCGTCCGGACCCGGCTAAGGAAGATTATCAACGATCCGCTTGGCGCTGAAAGACTTCAAGACACTTGGACCCTCTATCCCAAAGGGATCCCCAAAACTGTTATTCTTTCCTTCCTTCCCATACGTATCAGGCGAAACTCCAGTGCAGTTTTAATCGAAGTAAAACAGTATGTTGAAGGCAGGGATGATCAGGAGTCACTGCGTATATTGGAAGCTGCACGTGTTTCCGCATTGCTGGTCAGCACCTTCACTGCTGACGGAAGGCTGCTCGCTCAAAACCCGGCTGCATTAACTTGTTACGGTTCTCGTCCCAAAGGCATGTTGTGCAACGATCTGGCCAGCAGATTGAAGGACCCTGAAGCTGCCGAACCTCTATTGCAAGTAGCCGAAGGTGCTAAAGGTTTCGACACTGACCAGGAAGTGAGAACTCTTCAGGGGTTTCGGGTTCATCGCATCAAAACACGTCGCGGTAGAGACCCAGTCACCGGAGCTTTTGTTGCGGTGATAAGCGAGGAAGACATAACAGAACAGTTCATCCTGAAGAGAAAGATGCAGGAGTTGAACGAAAAATTAGAGGAGAAGATAGAGGAAAGGACACAGCTCCTTGCAGAGAGCGAAGAGAGGTTCGCCCTAGCCACACAGTGCGCAGCGATTTGGGACTGGGACCTACTAAATAACTCGCTCTATCTTTCGCCAAGCTTCATTGAAGCACTCGGATTCGACGCTGAGGAGTTTCAGTCTGTATTGGCAGCTTCAAGCATTGTTGAATTCGTGCATCCGGATGATGTGGCATCTTATCAGGCAGAACTTGAAAGACACCTGCAGGAACCTGAATTCCCCTTCAAGCATGAACACCGCTTTTTGACCGGCTCGGGCGATTACAAATGGTTCCACGCGTTGGGAAAATGCGTCGTCGACAGTGACGGAGCGCCGGCTAGGTCTGTTGGGTTGCTTACGGACATTTCAGATAGGAAACAGCTGGAAGCGTCCCTGCTTGTAGCTCAGCGGCTTGAAGCAGTAGGGCAATTGACCGGAGGAATAGCGCACGACTTCAACAATCTCTTGACTGTTGTCCAGGGGAACGCCGAATTGATCGAGATTTCCGGCGGGCCAGACAGAGATCTGGCGAAGCAAATTAGAGAAGCCGCTCATAAGGGGGCAGAGCTCACACAGCATTTGCTCGCGTTTTCCGGGAAGCAAACCCTCTCGCCTAAGGCGGTTGATCTGCCACAGCTAGTAATGGGAATGAACAGCACACTGCTTAGGCTGCTGGGGGAAGAAATCGCCATTAGTACAAGGCTGGATGGTGAGCTGTGGCTAGCCCAAGCTGATCCAACTCAAGTTGAAAGCGCCCTGCTCAACATAGCAATCAACGCCCGGGACGCGATGCCTGAAGGAGGAGAGCTTCAAATTGCGTGTCGAAACCGGGAGATTACGCAAAGCTCAAGCTGCTCAAATTTGGATGCGGAGATTCGGCCAGGCCAGTACATTGAAATGACCATTCGTGATACCGGTGGGGGCATGTCCCAAAGGGACTTGGAACGAGCATTCGAACCTTTCTTTACGACCAAGGGTGTGGGGCAAGGCAGCGGCCTTGGCTTATCCATGGTGCTGGGTTTCTCTCGTCAGTCTGGTGGAGATGCTTACATCCAAAGTGAGCTCGGAAAAGGAACTTCTGTTACAATACTTCTTCCGCGCTCTTTTGAGATGTCAGACGAGAATATGGAACAAGATACCGGCCCATCCGTGCCGGGAAACCAGGAACACATCCACTTGATTGAGGACAATTCGGCTGTCATAAAAACCATACAGAGCACTCTGGAAGCGCTAAACTTTCAAGTCTCCGTATCCGGTAACGCCGTTGAAGCGCTGAGCTTTGCTAGTAGCGGGCACCGAGTAGATCTTTTTTTGGTCGACGTTGTTTTGCCGGGAGGAGAAAGCGGACTGGACTTTGCAAACCGCTTGAGAAGCTTAGCACCGGAAGTCAAAGTCATCCTGATGTCTGGCTATCCGCAAGCTCAACTAAGCAAAGCGGCCCCTATTCCCAGTGGCTTCACCTTCCTTCCTAAGCCAATCACTAAATCAACTCTTTCGCGAGCTATCCGCGCCGAACTGCGCGATGG
>JBFOLS010000310.1:0-4921 GCA_040830225.1 Leisingera sp. | reverse complement strand
TCAGCTGCTCCAGCCGCGCCGCAGTATTCACCGTATCGCCAAAGACCGAATATTCCAGCCGCGCGGGGGTGCCAGCAACGCCTGCATAGACTTCCCCCCAGTGAACTCCGATTCCCGCATCCAAACCGGCCTCGCCCGCCTGCTCCCGCTCCAGGCGCCAGTCCTTCATTTCCGCCAGCAGCCCGTCTGCGCAATCCAATGCCCTCGCCGCTGCCCGTTCACCCTCGAAAAGGACCATCGCTGCATCGCCGATGTATTTGTCGATCAGCCCGCCGGTGCAACCTGCAACCCCTTCAACCCGGGCACGGAATCCGGTGATCAGGCTGCTCACTTCCTGCGGCTCACGGCCCTCGCACCAATTGGTGAAACCGCGGATGTCAATGAAAAGAATTGCCATCTTCTGCTGGCGCCCTTCCTGCAGCGCCTCCAATCCGCCGCCGGCAAGGCGCCCGGCCATTTGAGCCGGCAAATACCGGGTCAGGTTGGCCTTTTGCCGCGCCTCTTCAAGTGAGCGGTGCAGCAGCCCCCGCATCCGCAGTGCGGCGACCACCAAAACCAGCCCCGCAAGAGAAACCATCAGCACCCGCATCAGGTTAGGCGGCGTGGCCAGGGCCAGCTGCACCCGCTGGGCCGCTGCAGCCGAGACCGCAGCAGGCTCCCAGAACACCAGCCAAATAAAACCCGCCGCAATCAGAGCGACCTGATACCCCAGCAGCAGCGGATTGAATCTCAGCACCCCAAAAGCCAGCACCAGCGGCGCCATCCAGGTTGCAGGCATGACAAAAACCGCGTCTCCCGGAAGGCCGGAATTCAAAAGCGACAACCAGGAATTGAGAAACAGGAAACAGCCATCGGCAGAAACCGCAGCCCAGATCATCCAGCGCCGGAACACTCCCCTGCGGATCGCGGCAAAACTCAGGACGCCAACCGCCATGTAGGCCAGCAGCATGGAAGCAGCCAGGCCGATCTGATGCCAGAGGTAATCCTGGTCCACTGTCTGAACCGCATCCACCGCCAGAACCAGCGCTGCCAGAAGTCCTGCGGACACGGCAACCCTGAGCAGCGCCACAATGCGTTCTGCCTCAACCTCGGCGGCACGAAGCAGAGCTGTTTCTTCAGCCGAGTCGACGTGCCGGGACAGGGGCAATCGCATCTACTCTTCCGCCAAAAGCGCCGCCTGACGCGGTTCTACCTCGACCTGCCCTGGATCTTCCAGCTCTGCACCTTGGGCCACCACACCCATCGCCTCGAACCTGCGCGCAGACGGCAGCACTCGGGACTCCAGCGAACCGACCGCCTTGTTGTAATTGTTCACAGAAGAGGAAAGTGACCGCCCCACCGAGGCCAGGTTCTTCGAGAACGTCGCCAGCCGGTCATAAAGCTCCTTGGCGGACTTCTGAACTTCCAGCGCGTTCTCTGCCATCCGCTCCTGCTGCCAGCCGTAGGCAATGGATTTCAGCAGCGCCATCAGGGTGGTTGGCGTCGCAATCAGGACTTTGTTCTCAAACGCGTACTCAATGAGGGTCGCATCGGCCTCCACAGCCGCGGAAACAAAGGTTTCTCCCGGGATAAACATCACAACAAAATCCGGCGCGCCCGCCAGAGTGCTCTGGTATGACTTCGACGCAAGCTGGCGCACATGGGTTTTCACATGCCCCGCGTGGCGGGCAAGCGCTGCCTGCTGCTGGTCGGGAGCCTCAGCCTCCAGCGCGTCCAGATAAGCTTCCAGCGGGGTCTTGGCATCGACAACGATGCTTCTGCCCCCGGGGATACGCACCACTGCATCCGGGCGGCGCAGCCCCTCATCAGTGCCGACGCTTTTCTCCAGTTCGAAGTCCACATGTTCGGCCATTCCGGCCATCTCAAACACTTGGCGCAGCTGCATCTCGCCCCAGCGGCCGCGGGTCTTGGGCGCACGCAACGCCTGCACCAGCTTACGGGTCTCGCCGCCCAGCGCCGCCTGTCCTTCGGCCAGGTGCTTCACCTGCGTCTTGATGGCGCCATAGGCTTCGTTGCGGGCCTGTTCGATCTCCTTGATCCGCTCACCGAACTGGCCGAGCTTCTGGTCCAGCGGCTTCACCAGGCTTTCGATCGCCGCATGCCGCTTGGCCAGATCCTCATCCGCCGATTTGCTGTGCGCCTGGAAACGTTCGCTGACCAGGCTCAGGAAACTTTCTGAGTTCTGCTTCAGAACACCGGAAGCCAGCGAGGCAAACTTGTGCTCCATCTGCTGGTTCATGTGGTGGAGTTCTTCCAGCCGCGCCGCGTGTTCCGCCTTCAAGGCCTGTACCTGCGCCTCCGCCTGATAACGGGCCGTGCGCTCGTTCTCGCTGGTGCGGCGCAGGGTGGTCAGCTCATCTGCCAGCTCCGGCAGCCGCGCTACCTCGGCCGTGAGACCTGCATTGTGGCTGCGCAAATCAGTATTGGCCTGCTCCAGCCGACGGCTGTGCCCGCGCAGCCGCAACCCGGTCAAAGCCAGAAGCGCCGTCAAAGCCGCAAGCCCGTAGATGGCCCAAAGGGCCTGCTCCGGCGTCAAAGCGTGTTCCAAAATCACTGCTCGTCCTCCCTTTTGGCGGGGGTTCTTTTTCAGCTGCGCCCGAACAGGCGCTCGATATCTGCCAGTTTCAGCTCCACATAAGTGGGGCGGCCATGGTTGCACTGGCCGGAATGAGGGGTGGCTTCCATCTCCCGCAAAAGCGCATTCATCTCCTCCCCCCGCATCCGGCGGCCGGAGCGGATCGAGCCATGGCAGGCCACCCGGCTCAGGATCGCCTCAACCCGGGCCTGTACAAGCTGGCTTTCGCCCTGGTCCGAAAGCTCATCCAGGATGTCCTTGATCATCGCCTCGGCATTCACTTCGCCCAGGATCGCGGGGGTTTCCCGCACCGCCACGGCGTTGCCGCCAAAGGCTTCAATGCCGAGGCCGAATTTCGCCAGTTCATCCGCGGCACCCAGCAAACAGGCACAGTCGTTGTCGCTGAGTTCGACAATCTCCGGAATCAGCAAGGCTTGGGCCGCAACACCGTTCTCCGCCACTTGGCGTTTCAGCTTTTCATAGACCAGCCGCTCATGCGCGGCGTGCTGGTCGACAATCACCATGCCGTCGGCGGTCTGTGCGATGATGTAATTTTCATGCACCTGGCCGCGTGCCGCCCCAAGCGGCAGGGACTCGGCCCCGGGCGCGGAGGCTTCTGGCGCATCCGAAGGCGGACCCGGGGCCATTGAAGCTGCCGGGGCCTCAGAGGTTTCCGTCACCCGGCCGCTGTAGGCTGTCTGTAGTTCGGCAAATCCCGGTGCTTCATATGCCGAAGCCGGGGGAACACTGTCCGGACGCTGCGCCGCATAAGAAGCCGAGCGCGCGCCCAGCGAGGGCCGGTCCATCTGATAAATCCGCGGCGCGCCGGTGGCGGTGGGCTGCTCCGCCTTCATTGCCCCCAGCGTGGCGCCCGCCACAGTGGTTGAGGCCCGGTGCCCGGCCTCAGCCAATGCATGACGCAGCGAGGAGACAATCAATCCGCGCGCTAGGCCGGGATCGCGGAAGCGCACCTCGGATTTCGCCGGGTGCACGTTCACATCGACCAACTGCGGGTCGCAGTCGATCAACAGCGCCGCCGCAGGATGGCGGTCGCGGCTGAGGAAATCGAAATAGGCTGCCCGCAGGGCACCCGTCAACATCTTGTCCTTCACCGGCCGCGTGTTCACAAACAGGAACTGGGCCACTGCCGCGCCGCGCGAATAGGTTGGCAGCGCCGCATAACCGTAAAGCCGGATGCCCTCGCGGGTGGCATCGATTTTCAGCGCGTTTTCGGCAAACTCGCGCCCCAGCACCGAGGCCAGCCGTCCGTGCAGCGCATCAAACAGATCACCGGTCAGGGGATCGGCGCGGAAGGTCACCCTTCCCTCGCCGCCGCCGGAGACATCGCGCAAGGTGAAGCCCACCGAGGGTTCGGCCATTGCCAGCCGTTTCACAGTGTCGGAAATCGCCTGCGCCTCAGCCCGGTCGGTACGCATGAACTTGAGACGCGCAGGTGTTGCAAAAAACAGATCGCGCAGCTCGACAACGGTGCCCGCCCGCAAGGCAGCGGGTTTCACCGGCTCCAGCTTGCCGCCGGACACCCGGATCTGTGCCGCTTCGTGCCCCTGCACTCGGCTGGTGATCGTCAGACGCCCGACCGCGCCCAGCGAGGGCAGCGCTTCGCCGCGAAAGCCGAATGTGTGGATGTTCAACAGGTCCGAGCCGTCGATCTTGGAAGTGGCATGGCGGCTGAGCGCCAGCGGCAGGTCCTCCGGCGTCATGCCGCAGCCATCGTCCGTTACCCTGATCAGCGTCTTGCCGCCATCTGCGATCTCCACCGTGATCCGTGTGGCACCGGCGTCTATGGCGTTTTCCACCAATTCCTTCACGGCCGAGGCGGGCCGCTCCACCACCTCGCCGGCTGCAATACGGTTGATAGCACTGTCATCCAGTTGGCGGATAACAGGACGTGCTTCTGCTTGTGGCTTTTCGCTGATATGGGGGTCTGCACTGCTCATACCGCTAAATTTAGCATGTAAGGGTGATTCTGCCACCGGAATGCGTCCGCCCAGGGCAAGCGAAGCGTAAAAGACGATTTTCCCTCTATTTGCTGCCTCCGGCTTGCAGGCTGGGCTTCCTTTTTCCGCTTCGACTGTAGAAATTTGTCCATTTAGTCAAAAAACTTACCCGCAAGCCTTGGCGCTCGCTTGCCAATATGCCGCACCCGTGCGACTTTCGCACGGAACTCTTCCGAGGATCTCCAATGGATAGCCAAACCGCTGAACGAAGCGCGCAGCTGCCGCAGTTGGCCGAGCCGCGCAATCCCGGCATGGAGCTGGACCTGGACTGGGTCGCTGCCGTGCAGGCCAATACATCGGCCATCGAACGCCGCTGCGCCACCCTGCC
>JBFOLS010000309.1:0-6131 GCA_040830225.1 Leisingera sp. | reverse complement strand
GCCTCGGCCAGAACTGCGGGGTTGAGGATTTCGATGACTTCTTCGCGGATGCTTTCATCCAGCTCAGACAGAATTTCGCCGTCGAATTCGCGGTCGTACAGACGGATCAGATCTTCCCGCTCCTGCGGGCTGACCTGTTCCAGAAGGTCGGCGATGTCGGCTGCGTGAAGATCTTCCAGCAGCGCCGTCAGCTCGCCCTGGTCGCCGCGGTCCACCGCGTCGCGGACCTGGGCCACCAGGGTGCGGTCCAGGTCGTAGGCATCATCCTGAGACAGATCGCCGGTGATATTGTCGCCGCTGCTCATGTGGTGCCCCCCGCAGTATTTTCTTGAGTGTTTGCCTGCAAAATAGAAGAAGCGGCTGCCGGAAAACAATGACAATGGCCTCATTTACCGCAGCCTGAGGCGCGGGTATCCTGCGTAAGGCGTATTTGCAAGAAAAGGCTGGGCGGAATGGGTGCAGATTACATTTTGAAGGGCCAAGTGCTGTCTTTTTCCCACTCTCCGTTCAGCGGGGAACGCCCGGAAGACGCCGCCCGGCTGAGTGAGGCAGTGGCCTTAAGCGGCGGCAAGGTCGCGGGCACCGGCACCCTTGCAGAAATGCAGGCGCTGCTGCCCGGAGCCGAAACCGTGGATCATGGCGGCAAGCTGATCATGGCGGGTTTTGTCGATGCCCATGTGCACTATCCGCAGACCGCAATCATCGCCAGCTGGGGCAAACGGCTGATCGACTGGCTGAACAGCTATACCTTCCCCGAGGAAATGCGGTTTGCGGAGCGGGGATATGCGGATGAGATTGCAAACCGCTACCTGGATCTGACTGCGGCGCATGGCACCACCACAGTCTGCAGCTACTGCACCATTCACCCCGAAAGCGCAGAGGCGTTCTTTGCTGCCGCGCAGGCACGCGGGCAGCGGGTCGTGGCTGGCAAGACCTGCATGGACCGCAATGCGCCTGAAGGGCTGCGGGATACGGCGCAATCGGCTTATGATGACTCGGAAGCGCTGATCGCG
Source organism: Leisingera sp. (assembly GCA_040830225.1). Taxonomy (GTDB): domain Bacteria; phylum Pseudomonadota; class Alphaproteobacteria; order Rhodobacterales; family Rhodobacteraceae; genus Leisingera. The sequence continues at coordinate 5,118 of JBFOLS010000309.1, read as the reverse complement.
CGCTGGCACGGGACCGGGCGGCTGGAGTATGCGATCACGCCGCGGTTCTCCCCCACCTCAACGCCGGAGCAGCTGGAGGCGATGGGGGCGCTTTGGGCCAAGTACCCGGAGTGCCTGATGCAAACCCATCTGAGCGAGCAGACCGATGAGATAGCCTGGGTCCGGGAGCTGTTCCCGCAGGCGCGGGACTACTTGGACACTTACGAGGAGTTCGGCCTCTTGGGCGCCAAGGGGCTATACGGCCACGCAATCCATCTGGAAGAGCGCGAGCGGCACCGGCTGCGGGAGTTCGGGGCGGCGCTGATCCACTGCCCGACCTCGAACACCTTTATCGGATCGGGGCTTTTTGACATGGCCGGGCTGATGGCCGAGGGCCAGCGGATCGGCCTGGCGACAGACACCGGCGGCGGGTCGAGCTTTTCGATGCTGCGCACGATGGCTGCGGCCTATGAAATCGGCCAGCTGCGCGGCGCGCCGCTGCACGCGGCGCAGCTGCTGTGGCTGGCGACGCAAGGGTCGGCCGCGGCGCTGCGGATGGACGATAAGATCGGCAATATCGGGGAAGGCATGGAGGCGGATCTGGTGGTGCTGGACCTGGCCTCGACCCCCGCGATTGCCCAGCGGTCGGCACGGGCAGAGGATGTCTGGGAGGCGGTGTTCCCGACCATCATGATGGGCGACGACCGCGCAGTCGCCGAGGTCTGGATCGGCGGCGCACGGGCTTAGGAGAGGCGCTGACGCGCCTCTGCCTCCGGCAGGAGTATTTAAGGAAAGATGAAAGAGGGGAACCTCAATCCATCAGTTTCCGCGCCAGCTGGCCGTGGCGTTCCAGTAGATGCGGCATGTCGAGGGTTGTCATCTCGCCATTGCGGACGATCTGCTTGCCCTCGACAAACAGATGCTTGACCTGGGTCGGGCCGGCCAGCAGCAGAGCCGCGGCGTCCCAGCTGCCGCTGGAGGAAACGCCTTTGGTATCCCAGATCGCGATGTCAGCGCGTTTGCCGGGTTCCAGGCGGCCGCAGTCCGGGCGGCCCAGCACATCGGCGCCGCCCCGGGTGGCTATTTCCAGAGCTTCATAGGCGCTCATGGCGTCAGCGCCATTTTCAACCCGCTGCAGAAGCATCGCCTGACGGGCCTCGGCACTGAGGCTAGCCATGTCATTGCTCGCCGAGCCGTCCACGCCCAAACCCACCGGCACGCCCGCATCGCGCATAGCACGCACCGGTGCAATTCCGCTGCCGAGACGGCAGTTGGAACAGGGGCAATGGGCAACGCCAGTGCGGGTTCGTGCAAAAAGATCAATCTCCTGCCCGTCGAGTTTCACGCAGTGGGCATGCCAGACGTCGTCGCCGGTCCAGCCGAGTTCTTCGGCGTATTGGCCGGGGCGGCAGCCGAAGTTGGCCTCGGAATAGGCGATGTCCTCTTCGTTTTCGGCCAGATGGGTGTGCAGCATGACTCCCTTGTCGCGGGCCAGGATGGCGGCATCGCGCATCAGTTCACGGCTGACCGAAAAGGGGGAGCATGGCGCCAGGCCGACCCGGACCATGGAACCTTCTGAAGCGTCATGGAAGCTGTCCACCACCCGGATCATGTCGTCCAGGATGGCGCCTTCGTCTTCGACCAGGCTGTCCGGCGGCAGGCCGCCGTCGCTTTCACCGATGCTCATGGCGCCGCGGGTGGGATGAAAACGCAGGCCGACCTCGCGGGCGGCGTGGATGGTGTCCTCGAGCCGGGAGCCGTTGGGATAGAGGTAGAGGTGGTCGGAGCTGAGGGTGCAGCCCGAGAGCGCCAGTTCGGCGAGGCCCAGCTGGGCGGAGACGAACATCTCATCGGGTCCAAAACGCGACCAGATCGGGTAAAGCCGCTGCAGCCAGCCGAACAGCAGCGCGTCCTGCGCGCCGGGCACTGCACGGGTGAGGTTCTGGTAGAGGTGATGATGGGTATTGACCAGGCCCGGCGTCACCACACAGCCGCGGCCTGAAACAGATTCACCTTTGGTTTCCAGCCCCTGCCCAATGGCCGCAATCTGGCCGCCGCGGATCAATACATCGGCACCGTGCAGCACTTGGCGCGACTCATCCATCGTCAGGACGGTATCGGCATTTTGAATCAGGATTTCTGCCATTTTCACACACTCCTTTTTGGCAGCCCGCTTCGTAGGAATGTGTGATGGCCGGCGGAAAACGGGCGAAGAACCGGCTTGCGGCGCAGGCTACAGGCCGGGGCCGCCGGTTTCAAGCCGTTCAGGGCCGGCCCGGTTCAGGACTGGCGCAGCAGCTCCAGTGCGGCGGCGTGGATCTCCGCATTGGCGGCAGCCAGAGCCCGGCCGCCATTGTGGGCCGGGTTGCCCTGCCAGTCGGTGACGATGCCGCCCGCCGCCTGGATCAGCGCAATCGGCGCCTGGATGTCGTAGGAGTTGAGGCCTGCCTCGATCACCAGATCCACCTGCCCCGCCGCCACCAGCGCATAGGCATAACAATCGGTGCCGTAGCGGGTCAGCTTGGTGCGGGCCGAGACCCGTTCAAAGCCTGCGCGCTCCTCAGCAGTGCCCACTTCCGGGAACGTGGTGAACAGGATGGCCTCCTCCAGCGCCGGGTTGGCACGGGTCTGCAGCGGGCGTTCCCCCAGCGGGCCGGTCATGGAGGCGATCTCAGGGCCGCCGCAAAAACGCTCCCCGGTATAAGGCTGGTCGATCACGCCCAGAAACGGGCCGTTTTCGTCGGAGAGTGCAATCAGCACGCCCCAGGTTGGCGTGCCGCTGATGAAACCGCGGGTGCCGTCGATCGGGTCCAGCACCCAGGTGCGGCCGGAGCTGCCCTGTTCAGTGCCGAACTCCTCCCCCAGGATGCCATCATCGGGACGCAGCTCTGCCAGCACCGCCCGCATTGCCTGCTCGGCGGCGCGGTCAGCCACGGTGACCGGGTCGAACCCGGCCTCCAGCTTATTTTCGGCACTCAAAGAGGCGGTGCGGAAATGCGGCAGGATGGCTGCGCGGGCTGCGTCTGCCATCCTGTGCGCAACATCAAGATCGGAAAATGCGGCCTGGGTCATACCTTTACGGGTGCCACCCGGCCGTCTTCATTGCAAGCGCAAATACCGTTTTCAGCCGGTTTGCGCTGCAATTGCCCTTTGGGGCGCCCACCATGTGTCAGGCGCCGTCCGGTTTTCAGGCCGCGTCGCTCAGCACCCGTGCCAGTTCGAACAGGCGGCGGCGCTGGTTTTCCGGGATCGCGTAGTAGGAACGCACCAGATCCAGCGCTTCCTTGTCCCCCATCAGGTCCTCTGGAACCGCGGATTTATCTGCCGGGGCCTTGCCCTCTTCCTGCAAGCCTTCGAAGAAGAAGCTCACCGGGACTTCCAGCGCGTCAGAGATATCCCAAAGGCGGGATGCACTGACCCGGTTGGCACCGGTTTCATACTTCTGAATCTGCTGAAATTTGATGCCGACCTGCTCGGCGAGTTGCTGCTGCGTCATGCCGATCAGCCACCGGCGGTGGCGGATGCGCTTTCCCACATGCACGTCAACTGGATGAGCCATGCGTTTCTCCTAGTCTCAAAATCCGGCTGCCCCCCGGACCGCTGCTTCCAAAACAAGTTCCGGCGAAGTTAAATGAGTGCCGGAAACAAGTTTCCCCATCAGAGCGATCCAAGCTCAACCTCTAAGCAAAAGTGTACAACCCTTGCGATTGATTGCAAGACTGCCGTCGCCCGAGGCAGAAGCTGGAAGGTCAACCGCATGATTTCATGAATCATTTTTCTAAACGTTTTATTGCCAATCAGCTGCCGATCACGTACCTCCCCAAAAATAGCGAGGTGTATTCTGCCGCGGCACCCCGCATGGGTGATGGTGCGAATCACGTTGGTTCCCGCAAAAGGTGAGGAAAACACATGCAGGCTTTTCAAGTTACCGCGTTAGGCAGCCCCGCCGTCCTGACCAGCCTGGACTGCCCGCCGCCCGGCCGAGGCGAGGCCGCCGTTGCGCTGCGCGCCTGCGGGCTGAACTTTGCCGATTTGCTAATGCTCAAAGGCACATACCAGGACACGCCGGAGCCGCCATTCACCCTTGGGCTGGAGGCCGCCGGGGTGGTGACGGCACTTGGCGAAGAAAGCGGGGACTTTGCCATAGGCGACAGGGTGGCGGTGTTCAGCGGCTCCGGCGGCCTGGCCGAGGCCGGGGTTTTCGATACCGCGCGGATGATCCGGATTCCGGATACGATGAGTTTTGAACATGCGGCTGCGATGCAGATCGCCTATGGCACCAGCCACATGGCGCTGGATCACTGCGCCCGGCTGCAGCCGGGCGAAACACTGCTGGTGACCGGCGCCGCCGGTGGTGTCGGCCTGACGGCGGTGGAAATCGGTAAGCTGATGGGAGCAACCGTGATCGCTCAGGCCCGCGGCCGGGACAAGCTGGAGGTGGCCAAAGCAGCCGGGGCGGACCATCTGATCGACGCCAGCGAAGACCTGCGCAGCGCCGTCAAGGATCTGGGCGGCGCCGATGTGGTCTATGACGCGGTCGGCGGCGACGTGTGGAAGGCAGCCTTCCGCTCCGCCAACCCGGGCGCGCGGCTGCTGCCAGTCGGCTTTGCCGGCGGAGACGTTCCGCAGATCCCGGCGAACCATTTGCTGGTCAAGAACCTGACAGTGATCGGCTTCTATTTGGGCGGTTACATGAAATTCAGGCCCGAAGCAGTGCGCCGCTCGTTTGAGACACTGTTTGCCTGGCATGGCGAAGGCCGTATCAAGCCGCATATCAGCCACAGCCTGCCGCTGGAACGCGCAGCGGAAGGGCTGGATCTGCTGCGCAACCGCAAATCCACCGGCAAGGTAGTGATTACCATGGGCAGCGCAGGCTGAGGACAGCACCAGGATGCGCCCTTCTCTGACGCGCTCCCGCCTGCATCCGGCGCATTTGAAGATCCGCGCGCATTTGTATCGCGCCTGCCCCCTCTCTTTGACAAGACCGGTGGCAGGCGGGGTGCCGCCCCCTCAGCTGGCGGCGCGCAACGGCACCGGGCGCATTGCTGAAAACCCCTGGCGGATGAGCGCGGCCAGCTCCTCGACAAAGGGCGCCCGCACCTTCTCGCCGCCATAGAGGTTGATGTGCTGTACCGGCAG
>JBFOLS010000308.1:0-3348 GCA_040830225.1 Leisingera sp. | reverse complement strand
GCGGAACCAGTCGCGCAGCTCGGCATAGCTGTCGAAGGTCAGCGGGTTCTTACGCTCCGGCCGGTCCAGCGAGACCGTGGCAATACCATCCTCGATCCGGCACAGGAAATGCTTGGGTTCCCGGTTCACCTTCATGCCTTGCCACCTTTCTCCAGCCGCTGCGCCACCGTCTCCAGGCTTTCGGCAATCCCCTGCGCCTGATCCGCAGTCAGCCCGTCAAAGGCTGCATCGATCCAGCCCTCATGCGCCTCGGCCTGGCGTGAAAACTCGACCCGGCCCGCCTCGGTCAGCCGAACCAGATTGGCGCGCCGGTCGCCCTCGACCTTCTCGCGCTGCACATGGCCGTCCTCGACCAGCCGCTCGACAATGCCGGTCACGTTACCGTTCGAGACTTTCAGAACCCCCGACAGTTCGCTCATCTTGAGGCCCTTTTCGTGCTGCATCAGCGCCGCCATCACGTCAAACCGGGGAAGCGTGGTTGCAAAATCCCGCCGCAGGTTCTCACGCACTTCGCTCTCCACCGCCTTGGTGGCCTTCAGCACCTTCAGCCACAGCCGCAGCCGGTCTTTTGATGTCGTGCTCAAATTTCCCCTCCCGACACGCTCATCGCGTGCCCATTGACCGAGGCCGCGCCCTCCGAGGCCAGGAACAAGGTTGTTGCGGCCACTTCCTCAGGTGTGATCAGCCGCTGCATCGGATTGCCGCTCACAACCATCGCCAGCGCCTTTTCCCTCGGCATCTCATGCCGGGCCATCAGCCCGCTGATCGCGTTTTCCGCCATCTCCGTATCGACAAACCCGGGACAGACGGCATTGCATGTAATCCCGCGCTTGGCCACATCCTGCGCCACCGAACGCACTAGGCCCAGCACCCCGTGTTTGGAGGCCGCATAGGCCGGGATATAGGCGCCGCCCTGCAGGGACGCCGTCGAAGCAATGGCAATCAGCCGCCCGCCTTCCCCCATGCCTGCCCGCAACGCCGCCCGGAACGTCAGGAACGTCCCAGTCATGTTGACCATCAGCGTGTGCTGCCAGTCCTCAAGGGACACGTCTTCAATACGGGCTGCCACGCCGGATCCTGCATTGGCAACAACCACATCATAGGGCGCATCAAACAGGGCTTCCACCTGCGCCTCATCGGTAACATCCGCGGTGCGGATTTCCAGGCCCTGCCCCTCCGCTGCCGCCTCCAGCGGCTCCCGGCGGCGCCCAGCGATGGTGACTTGGCAGCCGTCCGTGGCAAAGGCATGCGCAATCGCCTTGCCGATCCCTGTGCCGCCGCCTGTGACCAGAACCCTGCGTGTCATGCCCGGATCACCTCCGCTTCCCGGTCAGCCAGACGCCAGGCCTGATCCCGCCCCGCATGATACGGCAGCGGCCACGCGCCATGCCGGTCGCCGATCCGCGCGGCCTCATGCAGCGTCCAATAGGGATCGGCCAGATGCGGACGGCCCACGCAGACCAGATCGGCCCGCCCGGCCATCAGGATCGAATTGGCATGGTCCGCCTCATAGATGTTGCCAACCGCCATTGTGGCAATCCCGGCCTCGTTGCGGATGCGGTCGGAAAAAGGCGTCTGGAACATCCGGCCATAAACCGGCTGCGCATCGGTGGAGGTCTGCCCGGCAGACACATCGATGATATCCGCACCCGCGCCAGTGAAGGCTTTGGCGATCTCCACCGCCTCCTCCGGCGTGACGCCCGCCTCGCCGACCCAATCATTGGCGGAAATCCTGACCGACATCGGTTTGCCTTCCGGCCAGGCCGCGCGCATGGCCTGGAACACTTCCAGCGGATAGCGCAGGCGGTTTTCAAGGCTGCCGCCGTACTCATCTGTGCGAATGTTCGATTTCGGCGAGATGAAGGAGGAAATCAGATAGCCATGCGCGGCGTGCAGTTCGATCATGTCAAAGCCGGCACGCTCCGCCATCCGGGCAGACGCAACAAATTCGGCCTTGATCTGATCCATTTCCACCCGCGTAATCTCACGCGGCGCCGGGTTGTTTGCCGACCACGGAATGGCAGAGGCTGAAACCGTCTCCCAGTTACCATCCGGCAAGGGCGCGTCCATTTCCTCCCAGCCCAGCTGGGTAGATCCCTTGCGGCCCGAATGGCCGATCTGGCAGCAGATCTTTGCTTGGGTCTCGGCATGGACAAAATCCACCAGCCGTGCCCATGCCGCCTCATGCTCCGGCGCGTAAAGTCCCGGGCAGCCCGGTGTGATCCGCCCCTCGGCGCTGACACAGGTCATCTCGGTGTAAACCAGCCCCGCCCCGCCCTTGGCACGTTCGCCGTAATGGATCAGGTGCCAGTCGGTTGGACAGCCATCGACTGCTTTGTACTGCGCCATCGGAGAGACAACGACGCGGTTCTTCAGCTCCAAACCGCGCAAACGGTAGGGGGCAAACATCGGCGGCCGCACCGGCGCATCCGCCGGCGCACCAGCCTTGTCCTGGAACCATTTCTCGGCACTTTGCAGCCATTCCGCATCGCGCAGCCGCAGGTTTTCATGGCTGATCCGCTGGGAGCGGGTCAGCAGCGAATAGTTGAACTGCACCGGATCCATATCCAGGTAGCGCTCGACCTCCTCGAACCACTCCAGCGAGTTGCGCGCCGCCGATTGAAGCCGCAGCACGTCCAGCCGCCGCTCTTCCTGATAACGCTCAAACGCGCGTTCCAGCGTTGGTTCGGTGGTCACAAGCTCCGCCAGAGCAATGGCACTGTCAAAGGCCAGCCGCGATCCAGACCCGATCGAGAAATGCGCCGTCGCCGAAGCGTCGCCCAGCAGCACCACGTTCTCGTGATGCCACTTCTCGCACAGCACCCGCGGGAAGTTGATCCAAACCGCCGCCCCGCGCAGATGCGCTGCGTTGGATATCAGCTGATGGCCGTCCAGGTGATCGGCAAAGATCTCCTCGCAGGTGCGGATGATCTCTTCCTTGCTCATGCCCTCAAAGCCCCAGGCTTCCCAGGTCTCGGCCGAACACTCGACAATCACCGTCGCGGTATCCGCATCGAACTGATAGGCGTGGATCCACATCCAGCCGTGCTTGGTCCTCTCGAAGATGAAGGTGAAAGCGTCGTCAAATTTCTGGTGCGTGCCCAGCCAGATGAACTTGCACGGGCGCACATCGATTTCAGGTTTGAAATGCTCCGCGAACTCGTTGCGGACACCGGAATTCAGCCCGTCGCAGCCAACGACCAGATCATAATCCTTCTGGTACTCCGACGCGGGTTTCGCCACGGTTTCAAACTGAAGATCCACCCCCAGCTCCCGCGCCCGGTCCTGCAGCAGCAGAAGCATCTGCTTGCGCCCTATCCCGGCGAACCCATGCCCGCCCGACACCGT
>JBFOLS010000307.1:0-6894 GCA_040830225.1 Leisingera sp. | reverse complement strand
GCTGATCTGCAAAGTTACGGCCATCCAGAACGGCGCGACTATGGTCAGCTTCCGGGCGCCGGAAGCAGCGGCCCTGCCCGCAGCCCAGGAGCGCTTCCCCGCTATTACCCAGGGCTGAGCCGGGAAACTGGCTTGCAGCAGGCTGGCGGCAGCGTCATTCTACCGCCATGACCACGAAAACCGCGTCCTGCACGCTGAACTCACCGGATGATACGGCCCGTTTGGCCGCAGCAATCGCCGGGGCCTTGCGCCCCGGCGATTGCCTGCTGCTGGAAGGGGTTATCGGCGCCGGCAAGACCCATTTCGCCCGCCATCTGATCCAGTCGCTGATGGAGGTCCCCGAAGACGTGCCCTCCCCTACCTTCACTCTGGTGCAGACCTACGACGTGCCAGCGGGTGAACTGTGGCACACCGATCTCTACCGGCTCTCGTCCTTGGATGAGCTGGAAGAACTGGGCCTGACCGAAGCCTTCGACAGCGCCATTTGCCTGGTGGAATGGCCCGACCGCCTGGCCGAGCTGACGCCCCTCCACGCCCTGCACCTGGCTCTTGCCTTGGACCCCGATCACGAAGACCGGCGCCATCTGACGCTCCGCTGGAGCGATGCGAAATGGCAGCCCCTGATGGAGCGCATCTGCGCATGACTGACCGCAGCACCCTGTGCCAAAATTTCCTCGCAACAACGCCTTACGCAGACTGGAAGCGCGGCCCGCTGGCTGGCGATGCCTCGAACCGCCGCTATGAACGGTTGATGGATGAGGATGGCCGGACCGTCGTGCTGATGGATGCGCCGCCGGAAAAGGGCGAAGATGTCCGCCCGTTCATCCGCATCGCCGAATACCTGCGCGCCCAAGGCCTCAGCGCTCCGGAAATCCTGGCCCAGGACGTGGAGCACGGCTTTTTGCTGCTGGAAGATCTGGGCGACGATCTGTTTGCCCGCGTTGTCTTGCGTGAACCAAATCTGGAAAAGGAACTGTACGAGTCAGCAACAGATGCCCTTGTTGCCCTGCACCAGGCGCCAATGCCGGAACTGGAGCCTTACGGCCCGCGGATGATGGCAGAAATGGCCGGTCTCGCCCTGTCCAAGTACCGCGACGGCATCCTTGGCGGTCACGACACACACCTGCAATCCAGATTCGAGGATCAGTTCGAGGACATCCTGCGCGAAACCATCAAAGGCGATCCCGTGCTGGTCCAGCGGGACTATCACGCCGAGAACCTGCTGTGGCTGCCGGACCGGGAAGGTGTTGCTCGCGTCGGTCTGCTGGACTTCCAGGATGCCCGCTCCGGCCACCCCGCCTATGATCTGGTATCGCTGCTGCAGGACGCTCGCCGCGACGTGCCCGCCGGTATCGAGATGCAGATGATCGACCGCTACATCGCCACCGCCGGCGCGGATGAGTCCGGTTTCCGCACCGCCTACACGGTACTGGGCGTGCAGCGGAACCTGCGCATTCTTGGCGTCTTTGCCCGCCTCAGCCTGGAGTATGGGAAGCCGCATTACGTCGACCTGATCCCGCGGGTTTGGGACCATTTCATCCGCGGGCTGGAGCATCCTGCATTGGCCCCAGTCGCCGGGCTCTTACGAGACAGCCTTCCCGCACCAAGCCCGGACAACATGGACAAGCTGAGGCCCTGATGCAGCACTCCCCCGATGCCGTCATGCTTTTTGCTGCGGGCTTTGGCACCCGGATGCGGGAGCTTACGCGCGACAAGCCGAAACCGATGATCGAAGTCTCCGGCCGACCGCTGATTTCCCACGCGCTGAAGCTGGCCAAGGCCGTCCAGCCGGCCCGGATTGCGGCGAACCTGCACTACAGGCCTGAGCCTCTGAAGGCCTTGTTAGAGCCGGAAAAGGTGCTGATCAGTCTCGAATCTCCCGAAATTCTCGACACCGGCGGCGGGCTGCGTCAAGCCTTGCCGCTGCTAGGTGACGGGCCGGTCTTCACTATGAACACAGATGCCATCTGGAAAGGCCCGAACCCGCTGCAGTTGGCACTGAAATCCTGGGACCCGGACTGCATGGACGCGCTTCTGGTCTGTGTACCCCTGGAACGTGCCGTCGGCCGCACCGGCGGCGGCGACTTCTCGGCAGATGCCCAAGGCCGCATCAGCCGCGGCGGCAATCTGGTCTATGGCGGGGTCCAGATCCTGAAAACCGAAGGGTTGCATCAAGTTGAGGAGCAGGTGTTCTCGCTGAATGTCCTGTGGAACCGGATGGCTGCAGACAGCCGGCTGTTTGCACTGGAATATCCCGGCCGCTGGTGCGATGTGGGCCACCCCGAAGGGATTGCATTGGCCGAGGACCTGATAGCTGCAGATGATGTTTGAACCCTCCAGCACACCGCGCGTCTTTGCCGTCCCCTGCGGCGTAGATTTCCCGCGCGCGCTGGTCGAAGGGCTGCGCAGCCGCAGCCAGGGCAGACCGCCCGAGGAATTGGCCAGGGCCGAACTGATCGTCAACACCTCCCGCATGGCACGCCGGGTTCGGGCGCTGTTTGATGAAGGCCCTGCCCTGCTGCTGCCGCGATTGCTGATGCTCGCCGACCTGGCCAAACGCGCCGCACTGGAAGGCTTGCCGCCTGCCCTGCCCCCGCTGCGGCGCCGGTTGGAGCTGTCGCAGTTGATCGCCAAACTGCTGGATGCTCAACCAGATCTGGCCTCCCGCGCCTCGCTCTATGACCTCTCCGACAGCCTGGCGGCGCTGATTGACGAGATGCAGGGCGAAGGTGTCAGCACCGATACCATCCGCGCGCTGGATGTTTCCGACATGTCCGGTCATTGGGCGCGTGCGCAGACGTTTATCGGCATTGCTGATGAGTTCACCAGCCTGCACGACGGCGCCATGGATGCTCAGGCACAGCAGCGCCAAGTGGTGCTGAACCTGATTGATCAATGGCAGGAAAACCCGCCTCAGCACCCGGTAATCCTGGCCGGCTCAACCGGGTCGCGCGGCACGACGCTTTTGCTGATGCAAGCCATCGCCCGGCTGCCCCAGGGCGCGGTGGTGCTGCCTGGCTTCGATTTTGACCAGCCCAATCACGTCTGGGAACAGTTGAGCAAGGACAAGCTGCCAAGCGAGGATCACCCGCAATACCGGTTCCACAAGCTGCTGAGCGATCTGGACCTCGCCCCGCGCGATGTTATTCCCTGGACTGATGAACTGCCGGTCTCGCCTGAGCGGAACCGGCTGCTGTCGCTTGCCCTGCGCCCAGCCCCGGTCACTGACGCCTGGATGAGCGAAGGACCTAAGTTGACGGGTCTGGACAAAGCAACACAGGCGCTGACCCTGGTCGAAGCGCCCAATCCCCGCACTGAAGCGCTTGCCGTTGCATTGCGCCTGCGGCAAGCGGCCGAAAACGGCCAGGCCGCCGCACTGATCACCCCGGACCGGATGCTCACCCGCCAGGTCTCTGCAGCGCTGGACCGCTGGGACATCCTGCCCGATGACTCGGCCGGCCAGCCTTTGCAACTGTCACCACCGGGCCGCTTCCTGCGCCATGTGGCTGGATTGTTCTGCAAGCCCTTGGCTTGCGACAGCCTGCTGACACTGCTGAAGCACCCGCTCACCCATGATGGCGCGAACCGCGGCAGCCACCTGCGACAAACCCGCGAGCTGGAGCTGTCGCTGCGCCGCAATGGCCCGCCATTCCCGGATGCCGCGGCCTTTGTCGGCTTTGAAAAGGGACGTGAGCTGACGCCCGGCTGGACCGCGTGGCTCAGCAACTGTTTCGCGGATCAGGATATCGCGGGCACTCTATCCCTGACGGGCTGGGTTGACCGGCTGCGCAATCTGGCAGAACGCATTGCCAGCGGCAGCCAGGCTGAGGGCGCCGGCACCCTGTGGGACAAGAAGGCCGGCCAAGCTGCCCTTGCCTGTATCGAAAACCTGGAGGCCGAAGCCTCCTATGGCGGTGACATGTCCGCCCGGGATTTCGCCGACATGCTGGGTGCACTGCTAAGCCAGGGCGAAGTGCGCGACCGCGATGCGCCTTATGGCTCGATCATGATCTGGGGCACGCTTGAAGCCCGGGTGCAGGGCGCTGATCTGGTGATCCTAGGCGGCCTGAACGAAGGCAGCTGGCCGGAGGCCGCCGCGCCTGACCCCTGGCTGAACCGCAATCTGCGCAATCAGGCCGGTTTGCTGCTGCCGGAGCGCCGCATCGGGCTGTCGGCGCATGACTTCCAGCAGGCAATTGCCGCGCCCGAGGTCTGGCTGACCCGTGCCGAACGTTCCGAGGAAGCCGATACCGTGCCCTCGCGCTGGCTGAACCGGCTGACCAACTTGCTGTCCGGCCTGCCCGGTCAAGGCGGCTGCGCAGCGCTGGAAACCATGCGCGCCCGGGGCCGCCAGTGGCTCGGCTGGGCCGAGGCTCTGGAAACCCCTACGCCGCTGGTACAGATGCCCCGCCCCTCACCGCGTCCGCCGGTGGCCTCCCGCCCGCGGCGGCTGACAATCACCGAAATCCCGCGGCTGATCCGCGACCCTTATGCGATCTATGCCAAGCATGTTCTGCGTCTGAAGCCCTTGAACCCGCTGGTGCAGGAGCCTGATGCGCTGCTGCGCGGTATCGTTGTGCATGAGGTGTTCGAGCATTTCATCAAGGAAGCGCAAACGGATCCCACCCTCCTGACCGCAGAGAAACTGATCGAAAAGACCCGCAAGCTTTTGGAAACCCATGTGCCCTGGCCCGTCGCCCGCATCCTCTGGCACAGCCGCATCCGCCGGATCGCCGAGGATTTTGTGATGGCGGAACAGGAACGCCAAGCCCGCGCCAAACCGGCCGCGTTTGAGGCCAAGGGCAGCGCCCGGCTGGATCCGCTGGATTTCACCATCGCCTGCCGCGCCGACCGGATCGACATAGATGAACGCGGCTTCCTGCATCTTTATGACTACAAGACCGGCGCGCCGCCCTCCGAAGCACAGCAAAAGAAATTCGAAAAGCAACTGCTGATTGAGGCCGCCATGGCCGAGGAGGGTGCCTTTGAGGATCTTGGCCCCGCCGAAGTCGCGCGCGCCTTGTTCATAGGATTGGGCAGCAAGATGACTGAGATCCGCGCCCCGCTGGAAGATCAGCCCCCGGCCAAAGTCTGGGATGAACTGCGCACGCTGATAGGGGCCTATTTCGAGCCTGATCAAGGGTATTCGAGCCGGCGCATGGTGCATCGGGACGATATTGCCGGGGACTATGACCACCTGGCGCGCTACGGAGAATGGGACCGCAGCGCCACACCGCAACCGGAGGATCTGGCATGACCATCCGCGATGCCGCCTCGGAGGCGCAGTTCCGTGCCGCACGCCCCGATGCCTCCACCTGGCTGGCGGCCAATGCAGGCTCCGGTAAGACCAAGGTGCTGACCGACCGGGTAGCACGGCTGCTGCTCAAAGGCGTTCAGCCGCAGCATATTCTCTGCCTGACGTACACCAAGGCCGCCGCCAGCGAGATGCAGAACCGGTTGTTCAAACGGCTGGGCGAATGGGCAATGCTGCCGGACCCGGCGCTGATTGGTGCCCTGACCGAGCTGGGGGAGGTCAGTACCGGTGCCGAGGATCTGGCCAAGGCGCGCACGCTGTTTGCCCGCGCCATTGAGACGCCGGGCGGGCTGAAAATCCAGACCATCCACTCCTTCTGCTCGTCGCTTCTGCGCCGCTTTCCGCTGGAGGCCGGAGTCAGCCCGCAATTCTCGGAGATGGACGATCGCGCAGGCCAGCTGCTTCGGGCAGAAATCATGGAGGAGTTTGCTCAAGGGCCTGAAGCGCCGCTGGTCGACGCCTTGGCGCGCCACGTCAACGACAGTGATTTCGAAACGCTGACAGCCGCCATCTGCCAACGCCGGGCGGATTTTGGAGAGCCGTTGGGTTGGGAGGGGCTGTTGGGCCTATTCGATCTGCCCGAAGGCTTTGACGAAAATTCCTTGGAAGCGCTGGTCTTCCTTGGCGGTGAAGAAGAACTGCTGCAGCGCACACGGGAGATGCTGGAGCAGGGCGGATCCACAGACCAGAAAGCCGCCGTGAAACTGGCCGGAATCACGGTGCCAACGCTCGCCGATCTCAGCACGCTGGAAAGCGTCTTCCTGACCGGTGCCGCTGCCAAGGAACCGTTCACCGCAAAAGTTGGCAAGTTCCCAACCAAGAAGCTGCGTGAGTCTCATCTGCCGCTGATGGACCGGCTGGAGCCGCTGATGCTGCGGGTCGAGGACGCACGTGCCAAGCGCCTAGCCCTGGCTGCTGCGCGCAAAAGCCACCATCTTCACCGTTTCGCCGCCGCCTTCCTGCCGGAGTATGAGCGCCGCAAACAGTTGCGCGGCTGGCTCGACTTTGACGACCTGATCCTGAAGGCCCGGCAATTGCTGAACGACCCGGGCGTGGCCACTTGGGTTCTGTACCGGCTGGACGGCGGCATCGACCATATCCTGGTGGACGAGGCACAGGACACCAGCCCGGTGCAATGGGACGTGATCGAAAAACTGGCACAGGAATTCACTGCCGGCGAGGGCGCGCGATCAGATGTGGAGCGCACCATCTTTGTGGTCGGCGACAAAAAGCAATCGATCTACTCCTTCCAAGGTGCCGACCCCGACGCCTTTGATCGTATGCAACGGGAATTCGGCCACCGGCTGGCGGAGACCGGGGCCGGGTTGCAGGATGCCTCGCTTGATTTCTCATTCCGCTCCTCCGCCGCGATCCTGAAACTGGTCGATCTGGTATTCAAGGACAGCCCACGCGCCGGTTTCCGCAAAGAGGCGCTGCACCGCGCCTTCAAGTCCGATCTGCCGGGCCGGGTGGATCTGTGGCCGGTGGTCGAAAAAGTGGAGGAGGACGAGGACCCCGACTGGACCAGCCCCGTCGACCGCCCCAGCAGCCGCCACCACACGGTGATCCTGGCCGACCGT
>JBFOLS010000306.1:0-2879 GCA_040830225.1 Leisingera sp. | reverse complement strand
TTCAAAGAACCCGGCGGGCAGCCATTTTGCGTTGACCAGGTTGTCATTGAGGTGGGGCATGTGCGGGACAACGTTGTTGAATTCCATCGCCACGCTGCCGTCCGGCGCAACCTCGATGGCCTGCCCCTGTTCCGGGATGGTGACCAGCCGGTTGCCGTTCGGCAGCAGCTGGTGCTTGCCGCGGAACTCGCTTTTGAACGGGCCGTCAAAGGCCGCCATGGCGTTTTCAACCTCGCGGGTTTCCGGGTCGATGGCAAAGATCGACGAGCGCGGCCGGAACAGGCTGTTGTTGTAGACTGCAATCCTGCCGTCCGGCTCGAAATCCGGGTCATGCGGCGTTACCCAGGGACCGCCCTGGTACCATTTCACTTCACCTGTGGGCGCAATGACCACCACCATGTTCATGGTGTGAAGCGACAGCATCAGATCGCCGGCTTCGAACATCGGAAAGGCGTGCGCCAGCTCCGGCGACAGCTCCTCGACATCGTTGGGGTGGAACAGGTCGATCGCATTTTCCCGGGTGCTGAAGGGGAAGTCCTCGAACATCGAGAACACCAGCGCCGAGTCGCGGCTGCGCATGATGACATCCTCGTTGAGGCTGATGCGGCGCATGTCCTCGCCGGTCATCGGGTCGAACTCGAGAATGTCCTGGATCTGGTCGCGCATCGTGCGTTCGCCGTACCAGGTCCAGATGCCGCCGCGGGCCGAGGGCGAAAAGGAATGGTGGAAGGCGCCCTGCCGGGTCCAATGCGCTTTGCCGCAGGGGCCGAGGCGGGCCATCAGGTCCAGCTTGTCGAAGCTGACGAGCACCGAGCCGTCCGGCAGCACCTCCATCGCGTGCGGGCTGTTCTGCCGGTGCGCGGCCCGGTCGGTCAGCGCCATTTCATCGACCGGCCAGGTATGCAGCAGCCCGCCATCGGCGCCGTGCAGAAACACTGAATAGGCCCGGCGCGCATTGTCCCAGGCCATCAGCGCATAATAGCCCTCGCCGATGGACCGGGCCGGGTCGTGCAGGGTGGCCGCCTGCCGGGCGGCGCCTTCGGGGGCCGGATGCCGCCGGCCTTCGGCAACAAACTCGCCGTAAACCAGGTAGGACCTGATGATCTGCGCCGTTTGCTTGACCTGCGCATAGGGCCAGATCTTCTTGTCGTAGACATAAAAGCCCGCAAGCGCGCTGATCAGGGAAACCAGCAGGACGCCGGAGATGATCGAAATGAATGCAGGAATGCTGAGACGTGATGCCATAACTGTCCCTCGGAGTTTTATTTGTTCCCGGTTGAGCAGTTTTAATGTATGGTTATGCTATGTTTTTTCTATCTCGAACTGTTTCCGTTCACTCCGCCACAGCCAGCCGCAGGATCCGCAGACCTCTTTCCGGGACCTGCAAATCCAGCCAGGCATCTTCTCCAAACCTCTCTCTGACTGCACGCGTTGCCAGCTTTTTGCGCAGCTGGCGCAGGCCGGGGTTAGGTGCACTTGTGGCACCGGCATTGCTGGCCCTGCCATCCGCGGCGCATGCCTATGTCGGGCCCGGGGCAGGGCTTGGCGTCCTCGCCGTGACCCTGGCGGTTGTGCTGGGCGTGTTCCTGGTTCTTGTCGGTTTCCTTTGGTACCCGCTGAAGCGGCTGCTGGGCCGCAGCAAGACCCCGGCCGGCCAGAACGCCGCCGCACGCTCCGAAGACGATTGATGGACTGCCGGTGATGGGGGACGCGGCACCGGTGCTTGTTGCCGTTGCCGGCGTGGCGGGTTTTGCTCTGGTGCTGATCCGTTCCGGTCTGATCCCCGTTGCCCGCAGCCTGACCGGAACCGTGTCCGCCGGGGTGGTGGCCATGCTGGACAGCAGCCTTGACGACGCGGCAAAGGAACAGGCCGTGCGTGCTGCGGGCCTGTCGCTGCTGGCCGGCGCCTGGAAAGTCGCCTGGCGGTTTGCATTGTCGCTGGCTGCGGTGGCGGTGCCGGTGCTGCTGGCCGATCTCGCGGGGCTGGTGCCGCAGGCTGACAGCTTCGGCATGCTGCTGCGGATTGATTTCATCGCGGCGGCCTCGGGCCTGGCGCTTCTGGCGGCCTGGGCCGCCCGCCGCCGCAGCGGCGCTGCAGGCGGCCGCATCACCGATTCCAGCGCCTATGGGGCCGGCAGCAAAATGGTGCATGCGCTGGCTTTCTCCGGCCCCGGCACCCTGCGGGCCCTGGCGGCGCTTGATGACCGCCTGTTTGCCCGCCGGATCGCCGCGGTGCCGGATACGCCGCCGGTCTTCATAACATCGCTGGCACGGGGCGGAACCACGGCACTGCTGAATGCGATGCACGGGCTGCCGCAGGCCGCAACACACCGCTACTGCGACATGCCCTTCATCAGCGCGCCGCTGCTGTGGTCGAAATACGCCGGCCGCCGAAACTCCATGCCCGAACGCGAGCGGGCGCATGGCGACGGCATGACCATCAGCCTGCAGAGCCCCGAGGCGTTTGACGAGGTCTTCTGGCGGCTGCATTGGCCGGAGAAGTACCGGGGCGGGCAGATCGGCTTGTGGCAGGCGGCGGATCACAAGCCGGACGCTCAGGCATTTTTAAAGCGCCATTTCCGTAAGATCGTCAGCCTGCGCCACCCGCACGGCGGCGGGGCGGGCGTGCGCTACCTGTCCAAGAACAATGCCAACATCGCCAGGCTGGACCTGCTGCCGCATATGTTTCCATCCTGCGGCATCATCCTTGCGCTCCGTGAGCCCGCTGCGCATGCGGCCTCGCTGCACCGTCAGCACATGAATTTCAGCAAGCTCCATGCCGAAGATGCCTTTGTGCTGCGCTACATGCGGGACATCGGGCATCTCGAGTTCGGGGCGCTGCATCAACCGATTGCCTTTGCTACGGAAGATCTGGCCGG
>JBFOLS010000305.1:0-3695 GCA_040830225.1 Leisingera sp. | reverse complement strand
AGCCAGGGATGGCTGTCAAAGCGCTGGCGGCTGTCTTGCAGCACCAGCGGCACCGCGGCGGCGGCTTCGGCAATCAGGCGGACCACCCGGTGGCCGACCGGATTACCGGAAAAACCGCTGCGGGTCAGCGAAACACTGTCGCGCGGGCTCCAGGCGACGCGGCCGGCACCATACCAGGAGACCACACGGGCGGTCTGGCTGGCTTTCTGCTCCAGAGAAGTCTCCGGGGGTTCGGGCTTGTTGCGCCGCAGCAGGTCAAAGACCATGGTCCGCTCCTTGTTCCTCGGGGTCTGGCGCTGCCGGGCCGTGGTGGCCGATGCGCCTTTGCTGAGGATGATTAATGGCAGAAAGGCCTGAAG
Organism: Leisingera sp.; assembly: GCA_040830225.1. Lineage (GTDB taxonomy): Bacteria > Pseudomonadota > Alphaproteobacteria > Rhodobacterales > Rhodobacteraceae > Leisingera. Next base: position 3,336 of record JBFOLS010000305.1, on the reverse strand, counting down.
ATTTGCCGAGGAGGGCGTACGCTCTAGGCGCAACACCCCGCCGCAATAACCTGTATTCCAACAAAAACCGCCTGCCGGACGGCAGGCGGTTTAGCTGTTTCAGAAGAGTTTTCCACAGCCTTGAGCAAGGCTGCTGAACAGCCTCACAAAACCCGCACTTGCGGCATCCGGTGGCGGGCGGCCGGGGCAATGATCAGCTCGTGCAAGGCCCAGACCAAGGCGTCCAGCCGGTCGGGCGAACCATGGCGTTGAAAGCCTTGCGGTGTCATCTGACACATCTGATCTTCCAGGTCCCCCAGCCCCGGCAGATGTCTGACCCGGCCCTGCTCATAAAGCGCTGCCACGGGCTCTGCCCGTGCAGCCTTGCCCTTGCCCGCATGCAGCGCACGGAATGGCACCATTGGGTCGGCTTGGCGCAGAACCGTCTCCACCAGCGCGCCGCCCTGGTTGACCTCGGCCACCACCCGCGCGGCACTAAAATCATCGCGAGCGGCAATCACCGCCTGCGCCCAAGCCAATGGCCCGACACCTTGCACGGTCCGGTCAGCCAGAACATAGGCCTGCCAGTCCCGCGGCTTGCCCTGTGTGACTGCCCCGGCCACGACAATACCGCAGGCATCTGAGGCTTTGCCCGAACTGACCGCCGGGTCCACAGCAACCACCACCCGGTCAAGCAGCGGCGCCTGGGGCACCTGTGCGGCCTCCAGCCCAGCAGTGGACCAGAGCGCCCCCTGCACATCTGCTAAAAGCACCCCGTCCAGTTCCTGCCTCCCCAGCCTGGTCCCTGCATAGCGTGCCTGCATCTCCTCGATGAAAGAGGGCGCCAGGTTTGCGCGGTTGGCCTCGGTCGGGGCATGGGTCTGCACGGTGCTTGGAGCAGCCAGCAGCCGTTTCAGAACCGGCGCATTGCGCGGCGTTGTGGTGATGCAGGCACGCGGATCCCTGCCAAGCCTCAGGGCGAACTGCAGCATGTCCCAGCTTTCCTGCCCCTTCTTCCACTTGGCCAGTTCATCCGCCCAGGCCGCATCAAACTGCGGCCCGCGCAGGGCCTCCGGGTCGCTGGCAGAAAACGCCTGCGCTTCGGCACCGTTGGGCCAGGTGAGTTTGCGTTCCGACGCCCTCCACCTGGGCCGCCGGTCCGGCGGAGAACATGCCAGGATGCCGCTGTCGCCATGGATCATCACGTCGCGCACTTGGTCATATGTTTCGCCTACCAGCGCCACCCGGCGCGCGGTTCCGGGATCACCCGGCCGCGCGCCTTCCACCTGTGCGCGCACCCACTCGGCCCCGGCCCGGGTCTTGCCTGCGCCCCGGCCGCCCAGGATCACCCAAGCCCGCCACTTTCCCTCCGGCGGCTGCTGATGATCCAGCGCCCAGAAGTCGAACAGATGCGGCAGCGCACAAAGAGGCTTTCCCTCAAGCTCAGTCAGAAACCAATCCCGCAGAAAGAGTGGCACGGATGCCAGAAAGGCGGCTTTCGACTTCTCTTCGGGCTGCGTCAAAGTCGAGTTCCTGTTCAGTGTTGAGCATGCGGGCGAAATCGGCGCTTTGTTCTGCAATGGTTTTCCCAACTTTCTGGCAATCCCGGATCAGATCATTCAACTTGCTGATCTGGCCCTTGGCGCCGGTGGTTTCATCGTCGCCATTGAGTTCAAGCTGCTCCCTCAGTGCTTCCGCCTCGTTCCTCAGGCGATGGATCGAATCCTGCAGCGAGCGCAGAAGATCCGCGGTGTAAAGAACCTGCCGTTTAAAGACAGTTCCGCCGTCTTCACCGGTCTGGTGACTTGTCATTGATGTTGCCTGCCTCATGCGTGGTTAACCCGCACAAGAGAAAGAAAACGGCCGCCGGACACGAGGTCCGGGGCCGTCCTGTTTTCTTCCAGCTGCACCACAACCTATACGGTATCAGTGGAGGCTTGTCAAGACTTACCAAACGTTAGCCTGGTCCTTAAAAAGCCTTTGGCTCTTTGCAATTTACGTTTCAACTCAAAGGGCTTTCGGCAAACGCCCGAGGTCTCCGTCCGTCACACAACTTTGATCGATTGACTACTCTTCATACTTGAACGCCTCCAAGGCCTGCTCTACTCAAAAGCAAAGTCCATTTTCAGAAAAGAGCATTCAAATGGTGAGCGTGACTGCCAACTCGGCATCAGACTTGATCAACCTGAGCAGAGACAACTTCTGGTTCATGGGAAATCTTGCGCGTGGTGCTTTCGGGTCTACTTACATTTCCGGCGACACTTTCACCAACCAGCGTCTCGGGGCAAAGAAAGTCCTCTTCGAGGGTAATTTCCGGACATACGACTTTCGCAACCCCGACGAGAGCGCCCTTCATGATCCAGTCTATGCAATTTCCATATTGGACGATGACAACAACAAGGTTCTGACGCTTTCCTATGAGCCCGGCAGCCTGACGGAAAACGACCTTCGTCAATACGAGGCAAGAGGGGACGCAATGGCATTCAGCGGCCTTCTGCGGGGCAATGACAGGTTCGACCTATCCGATGAACGCGATTTGATAGGCGGGTTTGCCGGCAATGACCTGATTTACGGCCACGGTGGAAATGACAGATTGGAAGGCAACGAGGGCCGTGACACTATTTTCGGCGGCCTTGGCAGAGACAATATTTCCGGCAATTCCGGACACGACAGGCTCTTCGGAGATGAGGGCAACGACACCCTTAGAGGTGACACAGGCAATGACACTCTGACCGGTTGGGTTGGGAATGATCTTCTTAAAGGCGGCGGCGACAATGATGAACTGTTGGGCGGGGCCGGTGATGATATCTTAAAAGGCGAATGGCAAAACGACTTTTTGAACGGCGGGACGGGCAAAGACAAACTGTTCGGAGGAACAGACGACGACACCCTTAACGGCGGGATCGGGAATGACAGCCTGTTTGGCAACTCCGGCAATGACCAGTTGGCGGGAGACGGCGGCAAAGACAAACTGGTCGGCGGCTCCGGGCTTGATACGCTGGAAGGCGGGCTAGGAAATGACGCCCTGACTGGCGGCAAGGGCGCGGACACCTTTGTTTGCTCGAGCGGCGACGGCCAGGACACCATTGTCGATTTCGAAGCAACCAAGGACGCGGAAAAGATAGACCTCAGCGGCGTCGGCAAATTCGACAGTTTCAACAAGGGGTTTGTCAGCCGCTTGTCTCAGCAAGCCAGCGACGTTCTAATCGACCTGCTGAACGGTGATACGATCCTGCTGCAAGATGTTGATATTGCGGAATTGGGCGCAGAAGACTTCTTGTTCTAATCCCCCCAGCCGGATTTCTGTTTGGAAGGTACTGCCTTGAGAAATGCTGTTGAGCCGGAATCTTTCCCTTT
>JBFOLS010000304.1:0-3504 GCA_040830225.1 Leisingera sp. | reverse complement strand
CTGTTCTGCTTCAGCGGCCGGGTGAAACGCCCCGGCGTTTATGAAGCTCCGATGGGGATGCCCCTGGGTGAGATGCTGGAAGTTTACGGCGGCGGAGCGCTCAGCGGCCGCTTCAAGGCGGCGATCCCCGGCGGCGTCTCAGCACCGATGTTCCCGGAAAGTGGCTTTGATGTGAAGATGGACTTCAGCTCATTGGCGTCGGCGGGCAGCATGCTGGGCTCGGCCGGGGTGATCGGGCTGGATGAAAGCTCTTCGATCCCCCGGGTTGCGCGGCGGATCACCGAGTTTTTCAGCCACGAAAGCTGCGGCAAGTGCACCCCCTGCCGGGAAGGGCTGACCTGGGCCGCCAAGATCCTTCGCCGGATCGAGGCCGGGGAGGGCTCGCCCGGCGATGTAGAGCAGCTGGAAATGCTATGCGGCAGCATTTTTGGGAAATCCTTCTGCGCACTTGGCGATGGTGCGGCCTGGGCCTTGGGCGCTGCGCTCAAGCACTTTCGCCATGAGTTTGAGGCGCTGATCCCGGCGCAAGCGCAGCCTGTGCAGGAGATGCGGCTATGGTGACATTTTCCCTGGATGGCCGGGAAATGCAGGTCGAGCCGGGCACAACCATCCTGCAAGCCGCGCGCTCGGCAAAGATTGAAATCCCCACTTTCTGTTATCAGGAACGCCTGTCTATTTCCGCCTCCTGCCGCATGTGTCTGGTCGAGATCGAAGGCCGCGGCAAGCTGGAACCCTCATGCGCCACTGCTGTGGCCGAAGGGATGGTGGTGCACAGCCACTCGGAACGGGTAGTGGAAACTCGCGGCGATATGCTGGAAATCCTGCTCGCAAACCATCCGCTCGATTGCCCGGTCTGTGATAAGGGCGGCGAGTGCGAATTGCAGGATACAGTATTCGAGTACGGCCGCGGAAGCTCGCGTCTGCGCGACTCGAAAAGGGTGTTCCGCAACCGCGACATCGAACTCAACCAGGTTATCGTTTTCAATGCCAACCGCTGCATCCAATGCCAGCGCTGTGTCCGCATCTGTGAGGAGATCGTTGGCGACGTGGCGCTAGGCACCGGAGAACGGGGGCTGGATTCTGAAATCACCGGCACCGGCAACAGCCTCAAGGATTGCAGCCATTGCGGTAATTGCATTGAGGTCTGTCCCGTGGGCGCGCTGATGAGCATCCCTTACCGCTACAAGGCGCGGCCCTGGGATTTGCAGCGCACCGAGACAATTTGCGGAATGTGCGGCACAGGCTGCAGCCTGACGGCAGAGACCCGGGACGGAGTCTTCAAACGGGTGAAAAGCCGGTTTGATACCGGCGTCAATGGCGAATTGCTTTGTGCCAAAGGGCGTTTCGGGTTTGATGCCATCGATGGCGGAACCCGCATTCGCGAACCGATGATCCGCAGGGATGGTTGCCTGGAGCCGGTCAGCTGGCAGGAGGCAGTCTCCTTTATCGCATCAAAGGTGCATGAAGCTCAAACGGGCGGCAGTGTCATCCAGGGGCAGATTTCCCCGCGGCAAACCAACGAAACGGCTTTCATGTTTCAGCGGCTTATGCGGCGGGTCTTCGGGTCCGGCAGCCTCTCTTCCAGCAACCGGTTCGACGGTCTGCAGTCGCAAGGAGCGATTGAGGCTTTGGGGCTGATTGCTGGCAAGCTGGCGGCGCGCAGGCCTTTGGCCACCCTTCTGGAGTCGGACTGCCTGTTTCTTCTTGGCTCCAACGCTGCTGAGGAAAACCCGGTGAGTGCCTACCTGATCCGCGCTGCGATGAAGAAACCCGGCAAGAAGTTGCTGATTGCTTCGTCGCGGCCTGGCAGCCTGGATGGCCTTGCCGCCGCCGCGCTGCGTCTGAGGCCCGGATCCGAAGCGCATCTCCTTGCCCTGCTGACAGGGGATCGTCTCGAGGCGGCAGAAGATGCAATGGCTGGGTTTCTGGCCGCTGCCGCTCCGGTTCTGGCACAGGCGGGCAGTATAGCCATTTTGCTGGGAACCGAATTCCTGCGGAGTCCTTCTGCTGAAGTCGCCTTGCGCGGGGTATCGCATGCGGTATCGCATTACCGCGGCGAAGAAAAATCCGTACAGCTGCAATTTCTGTTCGACCGGCCTAATCAGCTTGGCCTTTGGGATATGGGTTGCCTGCCAGGAATTTTGCCCGCCTGGGTGCCTGGTGTCTGGCCGGAGCCTCCTGCCGACAGCCAGTTAGGGCTGTTTTATGCCATGGGGGATGATCCGGTTTCAGGGGCCGGGGGCGCCTTCAGGGACGGTCCTGAGTGCCTGATCCTGCACGGCTCGCACATGAACAAGACCGCAGATGCGGCAGACGTTTTGCTGCCGGCGCCCGCCTTTGGTGAGGAAGATGGCACATTCACCAGCAATGAGGGCCGTGTTCAGAATGTTCAGGCCGTCCGGCTCCCCCTCGGTGGCATGCCTTCACCGCAGCAAGTGTTCCGAATGATTGCTGGAGCAATGGGTGAAAACCTGCAGCCAGCGGATATAGACCAGGTTTATGCTGCCATTTGCACGGAAGTCCCCGGATTTGGCTCGTTTGAACTGAGAACTTCATCTGCAGATACAGCCAAGTTGGCGCATCCAGCAGTTTTTCCAGCGGCGCTTGCCGTCGGGGCAACCGCTGGTTCGCGGCGATTTCTGATCACTGGGGACGGGTTGTTCCAGTCCGGGCAAATGTCTGCCCGGTCAAAATGCCTGTCAGCCCTGAGCGGGGGGCTTTTTGCGGAATTGAACCCGGGCACGGACCCCGCACTGAAGGAGGGTGCGTTGGTCCGGATCCACAGAAATGGCAGCAGCCTGACCGCGCCACTCAAAGTAAACAAGGCTTTTGACGAGAGATTTGTGTTTGTTCCCGAGTGTTACTTGACGGCGCAGAGCGGTGGTCTCCTCGGCGGCGCCAGATACCCTGCAGAAGTCACGGTGGAATTGATCGCTCCCGGCAAATGAAACCTGTGCTTCTTCGCTCTTCCGACGCTACGCGCCGAACGTCCGTAGCTGTCTGGTGCCTGGAAAAGGGGCTAGGTCTAACCTTCAATGATCGCGATATCCGCCTCGCAGGCCCCGGCGCGATCGGCCCGTGCAGCCTGATAAGACGCCGAGTGATAACAGGCCATTGCTTGCTCCAGACTGTCAAACTCGATGACTACACGCCGCTGCCAGTTGCGGCCTTCAAGGTTTTCTGCCTCGCCTCTGGCCAGGAAGCGGGCCCCGAATTCCCCAAACGCCGCAGGGGCCGCGGCCTGATACCCTTGATACCGGCAAGGGTCGGTGATGGCCACATTGGCGATCCAATAGGCTTTAGGCATTGCTGTTCTCCGCTTTTTCAGGTGCTTGGGGAGGTTCAGCTGCCAGCATTTTTTCAGCGGTATGTTTAGCGTCCATGATGTGCTGTTTTATTGCTGTTTGCGCGGCTTCGGGGTTTGCGGATGCGATGGCTTTGCAGATGTCCTGCATGTGCTGTGGGCCTGGTTTCCGGCGGTCTTCGGCGGAGAGTGTTACGGCG
>JBFOLS010000303.1:0-15537 GCA_040830225.1 Leisingera sp. | reverse complement strand
CTGTCAACGGCCAGCATCGAGAGTATTGCGATGGAAGCGGGGTACCTGGACGTTTCCGCCTTCCGCAAGCTCTTCCAGCGGATTGTCGGCCTGTCGCCGAGCGAATACCGCAAGCGCTTCTCCCCGGCGCGGAGGTGATTTGCAGAGCCTTTTGTGGGCAGAGGATAAATACTCAGGTATCAGGAAGTTGAAGGCAGGCAGCATATCAAGCTGATGAAGATTTCTATTCCGGGCGGTTCCGACCATGTTCAAAGACCAGCTTTCTGAAGCGCAGGTTGAACTGGCCGCTGAAATGGCGGGTTATGTGTTGCTCAGGCTCACGCGGTTTTTCTCGCAACCCGATTTTGACGATTGGAAGGAAATTTTGTCCGGCGAGGGAGGGGAAGTAAACGAGAGCGGGGCGTTTGAAAGCCTTGCCCAGTTCAGCGGCCTTGTTGGCGCGCTCATCTGGGCAAATGTTACAGCATACAGCCGTGCGGCCCAGGGCCTGGAGCAGTTGGGCATAGTTATTAGGCACAAAGAAACCGCTTTTTACAAAGTGACGGTGCTGCGCGACAAAATCCGGCAGCACTTGCTGGAAAGCCGCACTCTTGGAGCGGAAGAGTTCGAATACATGGTCTACGCCTTCTTCGGGTGCGAAAATCAGGATGAATGGGGCGCGGCCAGTTTGGAGGGGCCGGACGGGCCGGTGGCATCTTCAGTGGTTGAGCTGGAGCCTGGCTTTGCGCAGCTTTGCAAGAACGCAGGGCTGATCGGGAAAGCGGAGGGGCAATGGGCCTGGTCCCCGCTTATGGAGCGCTGCATGTCACCCATTGAACTGGAGGTTAGCGTTCCGGGGTTCTTCAGCCGCGCCGTGTCTTCAGACTGGGAAGCAAAGCTGGTTTAGGCAGGCATAGTTTAATCCGGTCTGTGTCCCAGTCTTTACTTGCCGAAACTCCTTTGCTGCCAGTAACACACCCGGCGGCGCATCCGCCTTGGCCCTCTTGCTTTCGGCGGCCCTTGTGATAGCAGGGCGTCAGCACAATTCGAGGGGCCGTCATGGACGATCTTAAAGCCAAATACCTGGGTCAGATTGCGGATGCTGCGGATGAAGCCGCGCTGGAGGCGATCCGCGTGGCTGCCGTGGGCAAAAAGGGCGAAGTGGCGCTGAAGATGCGCGAGCTGGGCAAGATGACCCCGGAAGAGCGCCAGGTGGCGGGCCCGGCGCTGAACGCGCTGAAGGATGAGATCAACTCGGCCCTGGCCGCCAAGAAGGCCGGCCTGGAAGACGCCGCGCTGGATGAGCGCCTGCGCACTGAGTGGCTGGACGTGACCCTGCCGACCCGCGCCCGCCGCACGGGCTCGCTGCATCCGATCAGCCAGGTTCAGGAAGAGATCACCGCGATCTTTGCCGAACTCGGCTTCTCGGTTGCCGAAGGCCCGCGGATCGACACCGACTGGTATAACTTCGATGCGCTGAACATCCCTGGCCACCACCCGGCGCGGGCCGAGATGGACACGTTCTACATGCACCGCGCGGAAGGTGACGACCGCCCGCCGCATGTGCTGCGCACCCATACCAGCCCCGTTCAGATCCGCTCGATGGAGAAGATGGGCGCGCCGCTGCGCATCATCTGCCCGGGCGGCGTCTACCGCGCCGACTATGACCAGACCCACACGCCGATGGTCCACCAGGTCGAAGGCCTGGCGCTGGACAAGGACATCCCGAGGGCGAACCTGAAGTGGGTGCTGGAGGAATTCGTCAAATCCTTCTTCGAGGTGGACGACGTCGAGCTGCGCTTCCGCGCCTCGCACTTCCCCTTCACCGAGCCGTCCGCCGAGGTCGACATCCGCTGCTCCTGGGAGGGCGGCGCGCTGAAGATCGGCGAGGGCGACGACTGGATGGAGATCCTCGGCTCCGGCATGGTGCACCCCAAGGTGATCGCGGCCGGCGGAATCGACCCGGAGATCTACCAGGGCTTTGCCTTCGGCATCGGCATCGACCGTCTGGCGATGCTGAAATACGGCATCCCGGACCTGCGCGCCTTCTTCGACAGCGACCTGCGCTGGCTGCGCCACTACGGCTTCCAGAGCCTCGACATGCCTGCACTGCATGGCGGTTTGAGCAGGTAGATGTTTCAGATCAGCGCGTTCATGGCCTGGTGTTATAACTGGTGCCTTGCACGCGCTGAACGCATGCCTCGCTGGCAGGGTTACGCGATCAACGCTTTCGCTCTTGCCGGCTTTGTTGCAGTCATCTTGTTTGCTCCGAATTGGGTGATTTTTACCTACTGGTTCCTAGTTGTTGGACCGATAGAGGTATTTGCACTCGCCCATTACAGAGTTTGGAAGAAGCGGGACGAGGTACAGGCGGGCCGGCTTGCTCAATTGATGCAAACCCAAAGCCTTCTCAAAGGCTTTAAACGCTAGTTGCCAATTGTTCGGCGGGGCGCAGCCCCGCATCGCGCCCGACCCGCCCCCCCCCAGGGCGGGCGCGATACGCCCACCCCCGGGTCCGGCGCGATGCTTAGTGATTGAACGCTTCGGTTATCCCGGGAAGGGATTAGCACTGTTCTTGATGATTGCCCCAGCACGGAATCAAGGCCAAAAGGCCGCCGCGCCATCGCCTGATTGCCCGCACGGGCAGGCGAGTTGGTGACGCAGGCGCATCAGCTAGAGGTCCTACGGACTTGGCCGGCATAAACTGCCAAACACCAATGTTGGACCGTCTCCCCGCGGTCAGGCGATGGAACGGCTTGGGGCGGGCGTCTCAGGCAGCGCTGCCGCTGGCGTCCCGCCCAGCCGTTTCCCCAGCGCCTTGATCTTGGCGACCCGGTTTTCCTTGTCCGGCACGATGAAGCCGCGGAGCTTGCGGTTGACCATGCCGGCCATCAGCTTGCCCAGCAGCCTGGGCGAGCGCGTCTTGGCATAGCGCAGCTTGACCAATGTGCCGTCGCCGACCTCTTCCATTTCAATGGTTTCATACATCATCAGACCCATCGGCAGGTTGTAGCGGCCGGTGACGTATTCGCCGGGGTTCCAATCCACCACTTCGTAAGGAAACAGCGCGTCGCCGTGGTAGCAGTGGTACATCGTTCCGGGCTCGATCTTGCCCTTGTTTGTGTTCAAGAGGTCCATCCGGTCAGCGCTCAGCCACTCGGTGCGCAGGTCCGGGCGGGTGCAGATGGTAAAGGCAATCTCCGGCGAGACGGGGAGCGGAATGATCCATTCCTCGAGCAGCAGATCATCACCGGCGCCGACAAAGCTGCGTTCGGTCGAGCGGCGGCGCTGCCAGGCAACGCGCATGTCGCGGACCACATAGGTGACCTCGCCGATATGCTCGATCTCCTCGCTGTGAAACTCGCTGTCGTCGAAGAAATCGACCAAGTCCATGGCACGCAGCGCATCGCAGGACAAGAGCGTATAGGCCGTAAGGCCGGTGCGTTCTGTGACCGAGTTCTTCAAGAGCCGGAAGGCGGTGATCACGTCGGGGCCGGCAAGCTCATGGCTGCCGCGTGTGTCCTGCTGGATGCATTCGCCGTGATGCACCACCAGTTTCAGCTCAAGATCTTCAATCTTGCTGCAGGCTTCGCAGGTGCAGCCGGTGTTCAAAATCATCTTCTCCTTCTCGCGGGCGAAGATGCAGTAGAGCTGTTCGGCGAAATCCAGGATGAACTGCTTGGTCATCACTTCGCTTTCGAAAGCGTAGGCAAAGACCGCATCGCCCTGCAGGCCGGAAACCGCGAGCGGTGCGCGGATGGCGGGGATGAGGCTGCCGAACAGGGAATCGAGGATGCCTTTGGAATGCTCCAGCGGGGTGCCTGCCATGAATTTGGTATAGCCCGACAGGTCGGCGATGACGAAAAAGGCCTTCTGAACTCCGGAATGCTGATCCATCAGCGGTGTCTCCCTGGCAGCGTGCCTTTGAGTATGGATCAGGTCGGGCTGATTTCAAAATTTCAGTGTCTTTGCGGATGGCACAGGCGCGGCTTGTTTGCTCCCGGCGGTCCCACAAACATGTGACGTGACACCCGGCACGCCTTGGCTAGTCTCGGGCAGATGATCCGAACCGCTCTTTTCTTCTCCTTCGCCCTGCTGTGGGCCTCCTCAGCCGCTGCCATGGGGCCGTGGAAGGCCTCTGACTGCCATGGCGGGACAGCCTGCAAGCTGGGTGACCGGTCCTATCACGTGATGGAGCCGGAGGGGTGGGACGGGGTGTCGCCGCTGCCGGTGCTACTGCATTTTCACGGCTGGGCGCGGACCGGGGTCAATGCACAGCGCAGCGGCCGGGTCGGCGCCTCGGCCAGGCGCCGGGGCGTGCTGCTGGTGACCCCGAACGGGCGGCGCAAGACCTGGGACTTCTGGTCCTCGGAGACGGAGGACGTCGCCTTCACCAACCAAGTGCTGGAGGATGTGGCTAAGCGCTACCCGGTTGATATGCAAAACATTTTTGTGTCGGGCTATTCCTACGGCTCGGCCATGGCCTGGCGCTATGCGTGCCAGAGCGGCAATGGAGTGGCGGCGCTGCTGGGGATTGCGGGGGCGTTTCCTCCGGGGGAAACTTGTCCTGAGGCGCCGCGCGAGGTGCGCCATGTGCATGGGGTGAGCGATACCGTGATGCCGTTTCCCGACGATGCACTTGGTGAGAACGTTGTGCCGATGGGGCTGTGGCGGGCCAGGCTGGACTGCGGCGCGGGTCAGGGAGCGGGCGACTGGCAGGTGGTGGAGTTCCTGAAGCTGAGCCGCGTGGAATGGCGCGATTGCGCCGGCGGGCAGGTGGTGCTTGACACCCATCCGGGCGGCCATTTCATCCCGCATGGCTGGATCGGGCGGCAATTGGATGAGCTTTTGGGGCTGGAGCCCTCTTATCCCTGACGGATGTCGCATTTGGGCGCGTATTTCCCGCCGCGCTGCTGATGCATGGCTTTTGGCAGGCATGAAGGGAGCAGGGCGCCATGACAGTCATTCTGATCGTTGAGAGCAACACGCCGGAGATGGTTGCGGCGGGCCAGGCGGCCTCGGCCGGGGTTATCCGCAGTTTTGCCGCGCTGTCACCGCAGGCGGAGATCCGGGTGGTTGCGCCCTATGCCGCCCCCGTGGGCAAGGAGGCTTTTGCCGCGGCGGATGGCATTGTTTTCACCGGTTCCGGCGTCAGCTGGTCTGCGGACGCGCCAGAGGCGGCACCCCTGCAGGCGGCAATGGAGCTGGCACTGGATTGCGGCCGGCCCATCTGGGGATCGTGCAACGGGCTGCAACTGGCCAGCGCGGTGCTGGGCGGCGGGGTAGGTGCGTCGCCCAACGGTATCGAGGTGGGCATGGCGCGGGAGCTGCAGATGACAGATGCGGGCCGCACCCATCCGATGCTTGAAGGGCGGCACGACGGCTGGGCTGTTCCTTGCGTTCACCGCGATGAGGTGCAGCGCCTGCCAGAGGGGGCGGTCCTGCTGGCGGGTAATGCGCATTCACCGGTGCAGGCAATGGCTTATGAGCAGGGCGGGGTGCGGTTCTGGGGCGCCCAGTACCATCCGGAACTCAGAATCAGCGACGTTGGCGGCTATGTGACGGCGCGCGGGATTTTCGCAGGCCATGCCGGAATGGCCGAGGATTGCGCGGTGGCGGACAGGGATGCGGCGGCAGCGACGCGGCTGGGGACCTCGCTTGAGGCTTTGGCACCGGAAAACCGGCTGCGGGAACTGGCCAACTGGGTCGGCATGGTAACGGGCGCCTAGGCAGAGGGGCTGCGCGGCAAGCGGCCTCTTCCACCCCGCGGGATAATCCGCTACACGCCAATGGACCCGAGATTACAGGCGGACTCTGACCGATGAAATTCACGCTTTCCTGGCTGAAAGACCACCTCGACACCGACGCAAGCGTCGAGGAAATCACCGATGCCCTGACCGATCTGGGCCTTGAGGTTGAAGGGGTCGTGAACCCTGCGGATGCGCTGAAGGATTTCAAACTCGGCTATGTGAAGCATGCCGAAAAGCATCCCGATGCCGACAAGCTGCGGGTCTGCAAGGTGGACACCGACGAGGGTGAGCTGCAGATCATCTGCGGTGCGCCGAATGCGCGTGAAGGCATCACCGTGGTGGTCTGCAAGCCGGGCATGTATATTCCCGGCCTCGACATCACCATTGGCGTCGGCAAGATCCGCGGCGTGGAAAGCTTTGGCATGATGGCCTCCGAGCGCGAACTGGAACTGTCGGAGGAGCATGACGGCATCATCGAACTGCCCTCGGGCAATGTCGGCGACAGTTTTGTCGGCTGGCTCGCCGAGAATGACCCGGCCAAGGTGGATCCGGTGATCGAGATCGCCATAACGCCGAACCGTCCCGATGCGCTGGGCGTCTACGGCATTGCCCGCGACCTGGCAGCACGCGGGCTGGGCACCCTGAAGACGCGTGCGTTTGAGGCAATCCCTGGCGATTTTGAAAGCCCCATCAAGGTCACCATCAACGACGACACATTGGACGGCTGCCCGCTGTTTGCCGGCCGCCTGATCAAGGGCGTGAAAAACGGCCCCTCGCCGCAGTGGCTGCAGGACCGGCTGAAGGCCATCGGCCTGCGTCCGATTTCGGCGCTGGTGGATGTGACCAACTTCTTCACCTTCGACCAGAACCGCCCGCTGCATGTGTTTGACGCGGCCAAGGTCTCGGGCGGCCTGCGGGTGCACCGCGCCGCTGGCGGCGAAACCCTGAAGGCGCTGGACGAGAAAGAATACACCTTTGGCGCGGGGCAGATGGTGATTTCCGACGCCAACGGGCCGGAAAGCATCGGCGGCATCATGGGCGGCGAAGAGACCGGCTGCACCGAGGAAACCGTGGATGTGTTCCTGGAGAGTGCTTTCTGGGATCACGTGCAGATCGCCATGGCGGGCCGGGCGCTGAAGATCAACTCGGATGCGCGCTACCGCTTTGAGCGCGGCGTCGATCCGGAATACACCATCGAGGGCCTGCACCGGGCGACCCAGATGATCCTGGATATCTGCGGTGGCGAGCCGTCCGAAGTGGTGATCGCGGGCGACGTGCCGGATCACTCGCGCGCTTACAAGCTGGACGCCGACCGGGTGCAGTCGCTGGTGGGGATGGAGATCCCGGAAAGCGATCAGCGCCAGACCCTGACCCGCCTGGGCTTCCGCCTGGAGGGCAACATGGCCCACGTCCCCAGCTGGCGCCCGGACGTGCAGGGCGAAGCCGACCTGGTGGAAGAGGTCGCGCGCATCGCCTCGCTGACCAAGCTGGAAGGCAAGCCGCTGCCGCGCCTGACCGACGGTATCCCCAAGCCGGTGATGACCCCGCAGCAGCGCCGCCAGCAGATGGCGCGCCGCACCTGCGCCAGCCTCGGCTACAACGAAGTCGTCAGCTATACCTTCATCGACAAGGCTGCGGCCGCGCTGTTTGGCGGCGGTGATGATGCGACCATGCTGGCCAACCCGATCTCCTCGGAGATGTCGCACATGCGCCCCGCATTGCTGCCGGGCCTCTTGCAGGCCGCTGCCCGCAACCAGGCGCGCGGCTACATGGATCTGGCGCTGTTCGAGGCAGGCCCTGCCTTCCACGGCGGTGAGCCGGGCGAGCAGCACAACCTGATCTCCGGCTTGCTGGTCGGCCGCACCGGTCCCAAGGACGTGCATGGCGCTTCCCGCAATGTGGATCTTTATGACGCCAAGGCCGATATCGAGGCGGTTCTGGCGGCCATCGGCGCGCCGGCCAAGGTGCAGATCCTGCGCGGCGCGCAATCCTGGTGGCACCCGGGCCGTCACGGCAAGATCTGCCTTGGCCCGAAGAAAGTGCTGGGCGTCTTTGGCGAGCTGCACCCCAAGGTGCTGAAGGAGATGGGCATCAAGGGGGCCGCCGTGGCCTTTACCATCTGGCCCGACGAAGTGCCGCTGCCGCGCAAGTCCGGTGCCACCCGCCCGGCTTTGAACATCAGCGACCTGCAGGCGGTGGAGCGTGACTTTGCCTTTGTGGTCGACGACAGCGTCGAGGCGCTGACCCTGGTCAATGCCGCGGCCGGTGCCGACAAGGCGCTGATCGAAGACGTGCGCGTCTTTGACGAATTCATCGGCGGCTCCCTCGGCGAGGGCAAGAAGTCGCTGGCGATCACCGTGCGGCTGCAGCCCAGCGACAAGACGCTGAAGGAAAAGGACATCGAAGCGGTGAGCGAGAAGATCATCGCCAAAGTGACCAAGGCCACCGGCGGCACCCTGCGCGGATAAGGCAGGGGCCGGGGCTTTTGGAAAGTCCCGGCAAGGAATGGCCGAAAAATCTGGGCGGCGCACCTGGTGGGGCGCTGCCTTTTTTTGTCCGTCACCTTGCGGCGAAGAACTCTGCCAGAAGGTCAAACACCAGGCGGATCCGGCGGCTGGTGTGCAGCTCGCGGTGGGTGGTCAGCCAGACCGGGAACGTAATCGCGTCGCTGCCGGGCACCAGCCGTTCCACCTCCGGTGCGGCGGCGGCAACCTCATCCGACATCGGGGTGACGCCAAACCCCTGCCGGACCAGTTCCCAGGCCACCAGCCCGCTGTTGGAGCCAATGCGGAAATTTTCCGCTGTGACGGGAATGCCGAGGGGTACCAGGTAGCCGATCATCCGCTCCGCATCGCCGAAGCTGACGAAGTCATGGACTGCCAGCTCTACCAGAGAGGCCGGGCGTCCGCGCCGGTCCAGATAGGCTTTGGCAGCGTAGAAATGCCCGGTGGCCTCCTGTACCAGGCGGGCGATCAGCTCGGGCTGTTCCGGGCGGACGTGGCGGATGGCGATGTCCGCTTCGCGCCGCATCAGGTCGCGGATGTCATTGGCGGCCACCACGTCGACGGTGAGTTTCGGCGCCCGCTGGCGCAGCTGCTGCAGGACCTGCGGCAGCACATAGGCCGACATCATGTCTGAGGCTGTGATCCGCACCGTGCCTTCTATTGATTGCGCCTGGCCGGTTGCAGCGATGCTGAGAGCCTGAGCGGCCTCGCCCATCTTGCGGCTGTGCGCCAGCAGCTCATGCCCGGCCTCCGTCAGGGCCAGGGCGCGGCCAAGGCGTTCAAACAGCAGCACGCCAAGCTGTTCCTCCAGGGCCGCCACCTGGCGCGAGAGCGTTGGCTGGGTCAGGCCGAGCTGCCGGGCGGCTGCGGACAGCGAACCGGTTTCAGCGGTGGCGAGAAAGGCGCGGATATGGTTCCAGTCAGGGCTGTTCATGCAAATATGTATAACACCCTTGCGAATTTCGGCAATTTATCCGTTGTTCCTGCATGGATAGGGTCGGCGCACGCAAGGAGAGCTGTGATGAGTGCTGACGCCCGTTTCTGGAATAAAGTTGCCCCGAAATACGCCAAGTCGAAGATCCGCGATGAAGAGGCCTACCGCTACACGCTGGAGCGGACCCGCTCGTACCTGGGGGCGGACGACCGTGTGCTGGAACTGGGCTGCGGCACCGGTTCCACCGCGATTGAGCTGGCGCGCAGCGTTGCCGAAATCACCGCAACCGATCTGTCGGAGGCGATGCTGGAGGTTGGCCGCGAGCGCGCCTGGAATGCGGGCGCCGCCAATGTCGAGTTCCATTGCTGCAGCGCCGGGCAGGCTCCGGAAGGCCCGTATGACGCGGTGCTGGCGCATAACCTGCTGCATCTGCTGCCGGATCTTGAGAAGGTACTGGAAGGGGCGGCGTTGCGGGTAAAACCCGGCGGGCTGTTCATCTCCAAGACCCCTTGCCTGGGCGATAAGCGGGGCAGCTGGAAGTACTGGCTGTTCCAGGCGGCCATACCGCTGATGCGGCTGGCGGGTCAGGCGCCGAGCCATGTGGAGTTCTTGTCTGTGCGGTCGCTGGAGGCTGCGGTTGAACGGGCAGGGTTCAAGATCATCGAGGCCGGCAATTTTCCGGCAGAAACTCCCAGCCGCTATTTGGTGGCGCGGCGCGTTTGATCCTTTGCCTTTGCCCAGGCTGCACTAGGTAACGGGGTGGAGGCCCCGAATGTTTGAGGACCGGATCACTGCCGGGATTCAGCTGGCCGAGAAACTGGCTGAACTGCCATTGAAGGATCCCGTGGTGCTGGCGCTGCCGCGGGGAGGGGCGCCTGTGGCGCTGCCCATCGCACAGAAACTGCAGGCTCCCATGGACCTGATCCTGATCCGCAAGATCGGCATGCCCTCCAACCCGGAGCTGGCGGCCGGCGCCCTGGCCGAGGGCAGCAACCCCATTTTCAACGGCGCTCTGCTGAAGGCCACCGGCATGAAGCCCGAGGATTTTGCCCCGCAGGTGGCGCAAGCGCGGGAAGAGAACGCCGCCCGCCGCGCGCTTTACCTGCGGGGGCGCCCGCCGGTGGAGCTGGAGGGGCGCACGGCCATTGTGGTGGATGACGGGATTGCCACCGGCGCCACCTTCATGGCGGCGCATTTCTGGCTCAAGGAACGAAAGCCTGCGCAGGTGGTGCTGGCGGTGCCGGTGGCGCCGCCGGAAGCGGTGGACGAATTGCGCCCGCTGGTAGATACTCTCGTGTGCCTGCTGAGCCCCAGGGAGTTCTGGTCGGTTGGCACGCATTACAGAGATTTTACTCAGACCAGCGATGAAGAGGTTGCCGCCGCCCTGGCGGCCGCCCCGGAGGCTGGCGCAGGAAAGGACACGACGTGGCATTGAAAGTTTATCTTTCGGGCGAAATTCACACTGATTGGCGGGAACAGATTATCGAAGGCTCCAAGGGGCTGGAGGTGAGCTTCAGCGCGCCGGTCACCGATCATGATGCCTCCGACGATTGCGGCGTGGCCGTTCTCGGCGCCGAAGAAAACAAATACTGGCACGATCACAAAGGCGCGATGGTCAACGCGATCCGCACCCGCAAGGGGATAGCGGACGCGGATGTGGTCGTGGTGCGTTTCGGCGACAAGTACAAGCAGTGGAATGCGGCTTTTGACGCGGGGTATGCCGCGGCGCTGGGCAAGTCGATCATCGTCCTGAGCCCGCCGGAGCACCAGCACGCCCTGAAAGAGGTGCATGCTGCGGCGCTGGCGGTGGCGGAAGAACCGCGCCAGGTGGTGGAGATCCTCAATTACGTGCTGACCGGCAAGCTGCCGGGATGACGCCTCCGGTTCTGGAGACCGAACGGCTGATCCTGCGCCCGCACCGGGTGCAGGATTTTTCAGATGTGGCGGCCTTGTGGGCAGAACCTGAAACGGTGCGTTATATCCAGCCGTCGGTGGAAACGCCGGAGGGGGCCTGGGCCAAGCTGCTGTTCCATCACGGCCACTGGCAGGCCCTGGGGTTCGGGGTCTGGGTGATCACCGAACGGCAGAGCGGGCGTTACCTGGGCGAAACCGGGTTCTTTGTGACGCCGCGGCAGAGCGAACCGGCCTTGGGGGATGCGGTTGAAGCCAGCTGGGTGCTGGCGCCGGAGGCGCAGGGCCGGGGCTACGGCGTGGAGGCGGTGCTGCGGACCCATGCCTGGGCGGATGAGGCCCAGCTCTGGCCGGAAACCCTCTGCCTGCTCAACCCGGAAAACGCGGCCTCGCTGAAGCTGGCCGGCAAGGCAGGGTATGAATTCCGGCAAGAGGTGCGGTACCGGGGCGGCACCTCTGCGGTCTATGTGCGCCCCATCGGCGGGCGGTAAGGCTGCGGCCGGGGCTCCTGCCCCTGAAGGCACTTCGGCGAAGCGCATTGCAGCATTAGGCGTGGCACCGCGCTGGCGCGGCGCGGTTCCGGCCGGCCAGAATTTTGCAGCAATTTTGCAGGTCTGGCGGAATTCAATACTTCGTTAACGGGGGCGGCTTAACAACCATTGGTAACGCGCAACGAATAAAGGCAGCGGTCCCTGTTTTCTGAAAGCGGCCCTGAGATTTTTTAAATGGCAAACAGGCGCAGACCTGCATCGCAAATCACCCCGCTTCTCGAGGATGCGGGGCTGTTCAAACGCGAAGTAAGGGATGTGGAAGTGGAATTGGTGCCCGTGTTCAGCCGCAACAACCGCGGCGATCTGGTGGTGAAGGGGATCGTCAAACCCGAGGCTGAAGTAGAAGTGGTCTTTGCCGGCCGCCGCACCCGTGATGCCGCGGCTCTGGTGGAGCGGATGAAGCACCTCCGGGCGCAGGGGGTGCGCTCGGCCATGAACGGGCATGAGGCGATGTCGCAGGTGAGGCGCCTGCGGCTGCCCGTCAAGGTGCGCGGCACCTGGCGCCTGCGGTTCATTTCAGATGCATCGGGCTGGGATCTCAAGACCTATCAGCTGCTGGCGGCGCAATGGGCCTTTACCGATCTGGACGGAATGACCGTCCTGTCGGGACGTCCGCCGGAACAGCCGGAGAACCGGGTGCAGGACCGCGCACGCGAGGCCAGGGCGCGCAATGCGGCGCTGCGTGCAATGCAGGCCGCCCGCACTCGTTGAGCACCTATCGGCGGCACGCGGAAGACGCCCCGCCGCAGGCGGGGCGCCGGGCCCAACGGGATGCGGCCTGTCAGGGCCGAAGACGGGCGGGAGTGCCTCAGCCCGCTTTCTTGATTTCCACGGAATGCGGATAGGGGATCGAGATGCCCTTGGCGTCAAACGCCTCTTTCACGCCTTGCGTCAGCGCGAATTTCACTTCCCAGTAATCCGCCGCATCGCACCAGACCCGCGCGGTCAGATCGACCGAGCTGTCGCCCAAGTTGGTGACGCGCACCCAGGGTTCCGGATCCTGCAGCACGCGCTCGTCCGCCTTGGCCTGCGCCAGGATGATCTCCTTGGCGGCATCGGCACTGTCGCCGTAGTCGATGCCGAACACCATATCGACGCGGCGGGTGTCATGGTGCGAGAAGTTGGTGATGATCGAGCCCCAGGCCTGGCCGTTGGGCACGATGATCTGGACGTTGTCCGGCGTCGCCAGTTCGGTCACAAACAGGTTCAGGTCCTTCACCGTCCCGGCGGTGCCGCCGATGTCGACATACTGGCCGATCTTGTAGGGGCGGAACAGGATCAGCATGAAGCCCGCCGCCAGATCGCTGAGAGTGCCCTGCAGCGCCAGCCCGATGGCCAGGGTCGCCGCGCCCAGCATGGCGACAAGGCTGGTGGCCTGGATGCCGAAGATGCCCAGCACCGCGACCAGCACCACGAGCAGCAGCACCCAGCGCACCACGCTGGCGGCGAAATTGCCCAAGGTCTGGTCGATCTGCGGCGTCTTGTTGATGCGGCGGCGGACCGCGCCGCTGATCCAGCCAGTGGCAATCCAGCCCAGGATCAAAACCGCCAGCGCCTTGGCGCCGCTTACCATCAGGGGCCAATAAGCGCCCGCCTGGTCAATCATCTGTTGCATATCCGCTGTCCCTATCAATTCATTCGATGCGACTGAATGTTTCGGAAAGCTCCATTTGTGGCAAGTGGGCGCAGCGGGGAAAGTTCCGGCGGCAGGGGCTCAACTTGCGGCGGAGAGACCGCTTGACTGAAGGCCGCGTGCGGAGCAGCGCGATGGCCGGCCTGTGTCAGGCTGCGGGAGAGGCTGTTCTCGAGGACTTGATCCGGGATTTGTGCTACAATGAATACTGCCGGATGCTATGACGGCAATGTCCTGGTGACAGTCTCCGCCGTCCGGCCAGTATTCACCGAATTCCCTGGGGGAGCCATGAATACATTTATCTGGGCGGGCATGTCGCTTGGGACTGCTTTGGGCTTTCTGCACATGCTCCATTTCCTGTCAGTGCGGTTGCGGAAGCCGCATCTGTCCAAGGCCAAGACAATCTGGCAGGCGCTTTGGATCTGGGGGCTTTGGGCACTTTTCGGAGCATATGTTCTGGCTCTCTGGATTGCGGGTGCAGTGCTTTTGGGCGTTTCCAAGCTCTTCATGGCGCGGAGGGCATCCCATGATCGCGGGTGACATCAAAACAGCTGCCGTCATCGGCGCAGGTGTTTCAGGGCTGGCAGCCGCAAAATGCCTGCGGCAGATCGGCGTCAAATGCGAAATCTTCGACCGCAGCCCGAAATTGGGGGGCGTTTGGGCCGCAGGCTATCATGGGTACGGGGTTCAGGTTCAAAAGGACCTATATGAATTCCCAGACTTTCCGCTGCCGCCCGGAGTTTCCGATTTTACCGCCGGTCCGGTCTTCCAGGAATACCTGGAAGACTATTGCAGTCATTTCGGTCTGCGTGACTCGCTGCGGCTGTCCTCGCGCGTCATTGCGGTCAGACGGTCAGGGCAAGGCTGGATTTTGGATGTCGAAAGGAATGGGGAGACGGTTCAGCTGCAGGCGGATCTGGTTGTCGCCGCTACCGGCCTGTATTCCGAAACGCCGAATATTCCGGTTGTTGACGGCCAGGAACAGTTTGCCGGAGAGATTTGGCACTCAAGCGAAATGGCCGATGCCGAAATGCTGCGCGGCCGCCGCGTTGCAGTGGTCGGGTATGGTAAGAGCGCTACCGATATTGCCGGTGCTGCAGCAGAGGTTGCTGACGAAGTTCATCTAGTCTTCCGCACCGCGCATTGGCCGGTGCCGCGCAGGCTGCTGGGGCTGCTGCCCTTCAAATGGGGCATGCTGACACGGCTGGTTGCCGCGATGATCCCGCCTTATGTCCACGCCTCGCCCGCCGTGCGGGCACTGCATTCCGCGGGCTATCCCCTGCCGTGGCTCTTTTGGCGCATCGTCGAACTGCTGCTTCGCACGCAGCAAGGGCTTGGCACGGAGATCTCCAACGGCAAGACCCTGGTGCCTGATCACCCTGTGGAAATTGATGCGTTTTCCGAGGTGACAATGGTGCCGCGTCCGGGTTTCATCGATCTTATCAGGCGCAAGGAAATCCTAGCCCACCGCAGTGCGATAGAGGGGTTCAACGAGACTGGTCTCGTGCTGGAGGAGGGCGGGGCATTGCCGGTGGATAGCGTCGTCTTTGGCACCGGATGGAAACCCGGCCATGGCTATCTGCCGGAGGATACCCGCAAGGCGCTGGAGGAGGAGGCCGACGGCTTTTATCTGTACCGGCATATTCTGCACCCCAATGTGCCGAATCTTGCGTTCATCGGGTGGTCTTCATCTTTCATGAGCGTCACCACTTTTGCGCTGCAGGCGCGGTGGTTGGTCGAAGCTGTGGCAGGCAGGGTCGTGCTGCCTTCGCAAGGGGAGATGCGGCAGGAGATTTCCCGGCTCAGAGCGTGGAAACAGTCCTGGATGCCAGAGGGCAGGGCCCTCTCCGCCACACTGCTGCTGCATATGGCGCATTATCATGATGAATTGCTTGAGGACATGAAGGCAGATCCGCTCCGCAAGACAGGGCTGCTGGCCCCCTTGAAAGAGATTTTGGTGCCTTATCAGGCCAGTGATTTCCGGGATGTTGCCTAGGATCAGGGCAAAATGCGGGCTGAACTTAATGACAAAGCCCCGCCGTAACAGCGGGGCTTTGCGATGGTCGTGCCGATAGCAGTTCGGCAGTTACTGCTTCAGCGCCAGCTTCGGCGACAGGACGTCGAGGCCCAGAGCTTCGCCGACCGCGAAATAGGTCAGCTTGCCGGCGTGCACGTTCAGGCCGTTCAGCAGGTGCGGGTCGTCCTCGCAGGCCTGGCGCCAGCCTTTGTTGGCCAGGTTCAGCATGAAGGGCAGGGTGGCGTTGCCCAGGGCCTG